>ONWP01000146.1 GCA_900321595.1 uncultured Eubacteriales bacterium | reverse complement strand
TAATCGCAATAACGGATCTCTTAAGCCCTCAGTACCCGCTGGGGGCTTATCCTTTTCTGCCCGACTGTCGCTGCCGACAGGACTCGTTTGCATTCCCATTTGACTTTCCCCGGTGATTATGGTATAATCCCGGATGCAACTGATCCGGACAGTCGCGCTCCCGCCGGGGGTGAGGAAAGTCCGGGCTTCGCAGAGCAGGATAACGGCTAACGGCCGCCGAGGGTGACCTCAGGGAAAGTGCAACAGAGATATACCGCCGTACTTGTACGGTAAGGGTGGAAAGGCGAGGTAAGAGCTCACCGGCGTCCCGGAGACGGAGGCGCCCTGTAAACCCTATCCGAAGCAACGCTGACAGGAGTGGTCTGCTCGGCCATAACTCCGAAAAGCGGCGTGAACGGCAGGGCAACCTGTCGTCAAGACAGATGACTGTCTTCAATGACAAAACCCGGCTTACAGGATCAATTGCGAAGCGTCCGCCGATTTTTCGACGGACGCCTGTTTTTATTTTCACGCGCAGCCGGAACGCGCTGCGCGTCCCGAACAGCTCCTCCCGATCACCGGCGGCCGCGGGCTTCGCAGTCCTCCGCCGTGAAACAGCTGATTCAGCGGAGCTTTTCCGCGTACTCCTTTTCCCGGAAGCCCACGAGGACGAAATCCTCCGCGATCAGGATCGGCCGCTTCACGAGCATGCCGTCTGTCGCGAGCAGGGCGAACTGCTCGTCCTCGCGCATCTCCGGCAGACGCTCCTTCAGGTTCAGCGCCCTGTACTGCAAACCGCTCGTGTTGAAAAAGCGCCTGAGCGGCAGTCCGCTGCGCGCGTGCCACAGGCGCAGCTCCGCCTCGGTCGGATTCTCCTCTTTTATGTTCCTGATTTCGTACCGCACGCCGTGTTCGTCGAGCCATTTCTGCGCCTTTTGACAGGTCGTGCACTTCGGATAGCATACAAACAGCATTTCGTTTTCCCTCCTGTGATTTACTTCTCGTCTTTGACGGGCGGCGTCCGTCCCCCTGCGCCGCGGATCAGATCCGTCACGACCGCGCCGGCCAGGATCAGCCCCGCGACGGTCGGCACCCAGGCCACGCTGCCGGGCGTGCTGCGTCTGCCGGGATCCGCGTCCGCCCCGCCGGTCGGCGTGAGGGCTTCCTCGTCGCTCCAGACGACCTTCACGTGATCGATCCCCCGTTTCTTCAGTTCGCGCCGCATGACCCGCGCCAGCGGGCAGACCCGCGTCTGACTGATATCGCTCACGCGAAACCGCGTCGGGTCGAGCTTGTTCCCCGCGCCCATGGCGCTGATGACGGGCGTGCCGGCGGCTCTGCTGCGCTCGATCAGCGCCAGCTTCGCGCTGACCGTATCCACAGCGTCCACCACATAATCGAAGGCGGCGAAATCGAACGTATCGGCGTTTCCCGGCAGAAAGAAGCAATCCCGCACGTCCACGACCGCGTCCGGATTGATGTCGAGGATCCGCGCGCGCATGACCTCCGTTTTCGGCCTGCCCGCGGTGGACGCGAGCGCGATGATCTGCCGGTTGCGGTTGCTGACGCTCACCACGTCCCGGTCGACCAGCAGGAAATATCCCACGCCCGACCGCGCCAGCGCTTCGCACGCGCTGCCGCCGACGCCGCCGACGCCGAAGACCGCCACGCGCGCGTCCGCGAGCCGCGCCAGCGCCTCGTCGCCGAGGAGCATCCGCGTTCTGTCAAAGGGGCCCTCCACAGGCGATCCCCCCTTCCTTATTATAATGAAAAGGTTAGCACGGATCCGTGAAAATGTCAAACGGCAATTCTGCATATTTTTTGCATAATATAGCTTGTATACGTCATTTTGTGTATTATATACAATTTGGCGCGTACAAAAATTTTGCTTTTCTGCGGATTCCATCTTGCAGGCCGCGCGCAGTACGGGTATAATATAGGGCAGAAATCAACAGGAGCTGTTACGAAATGGACAAAAAAGATATCAAAAAAGTCGTACTCGCCTATTCAGGCGGTCTGGACACCTCGATCATCATCCCCTGGCTGAAGGAGAACTACAACAACTGCGAAGTCATCGCCGTCAGCGCCGACGTGGGACAGGGCACAGAGCTGGACGGTCTGGAGGAGAAGGCCATCGCGACCGGCGCCTCCAAGCTGTACATCCTCGACCTCAAGAAGCCCTTCGTGGAGGACTACATCATCCCCACCGTCAAGGCCGGCGCGGTCTACGAGGAGGATTACCTGCTGGGCACCAGCTTCGCGCGTCCCCTGATCGGCAAGGAGCTGGTCAAGATCGCCCTGCAGGAGGGCGCGGACGCGATCTGCCACGGCTGCACCGGCAAGGGCAACGACCAGGTGCGCTTTGAGCTGGCCATCAAGGCCTTCGCGCCGAACATGGCGATCATCGCGCCGTGGCGCGAGTGGAGCATCAAGTCCCGCGAGG
>ONWP01000403.1 GCA_900321595.1 uncultured Eubacteriales bacterium | reverse complement strand
TTCACAGATATAGTCGAAATCGATGCCGGCCCGCAGCAGGCCCTCGCAGGTCCGCTCGAAGTCCCGGTCCATCGTCTCGCTCATGAAGGCCGTCTTGTCCTTGGGGCCGAAGGCCAGCCAGTAGCTCTCCACCGGATGGATCATGGCCACACGGACGATCGGCTTGCCCCGGGTCATGGCGGTGTTCACCCGGGCGAAGTGATCTTCGATCAGATGATACTCCTTCCACCAGGGGGAATGGTCGTGGATGGAAGCCGGATAGTCCCGCTTGCCCTCGCCCTTCATGGACGCCCAGGCCAGATGCGGGACGCGGACCGTGACCCCGAGACAAGCCTGCCAGTCGCCGTGCAGCTTGTGCCCGCGGAAGTCGAAGTCCCAGCCGGTCACGCCGTCAAGCTCGCTGAGCATACCCTCTCTGCCGTACTGGTGAACGGCGCTCTGGCACTGCTTCGCCGTGGTAAACTCCCGGTGATCGCAGAGCATATCGATCCCGGGGATGCCGAAGCCGCGGTAGGAGCGCATGGCCTCGCCCAGCGCGCTGGTCTGGCTCAACAGGCGCGGCTCCTCCATCATGTGCCCGGTCAGGGCGATGCCGTTCGCGTCGCACCACGCGCCGACCGTGTCGGCGAACGCGCGGGCAAACATCTCCGCCACGCAGTCGTGGAAGCGGTAGCGCGCGAGATTTGCGCCGCCGTCTCTGCGCTCCCAGAAGACGTCCGGCAGCGTGTCGAGCACGTCGGCGTTGTAAGCGTTCTTATAGAATTCGGGCAGCGAATCGGTCCACGGCATCAGGATCGGCGCCTTCGCGCGGGATCTGCCGAGTTGCTGCTTGCGGGTAAACTGGGGCTCGTCAGTGAAAATCGAGGGGATCGTCGTGCCGAACCGGTCGCCGACGACCGCCTTGTACCGCTCGTGCGTCACGCGGACGAATTCCCGCACTGCCTCCGGATTCAGGGTGTCCAGATACGTCTGGTTGTTGTACCAGGTGTCGGTCTTCGAGACCTCCAGACAGGCGAACCAGCGGCCTTCGGCCTCCGCCGCGTCCGCAGGGAGCCGCGTATAGCCCGTGAGATAGCCCTCGCCGTCCTGTTCGATCTCGTATCCCGCGAGAACCTGCGCCTTTCGCTCCGGCGTGAAGACCAAATGACGCGCGCGCCAGCGTTCGTCCTTCGTAACGATGCCGCCCGCGGCGCCGGAGGGCCAGCGGTCCTCGTCGTAGAGCCACGCGAGCATTCCGTTTTCCTCGAAATGATCGGTACAGGCCCTGATCAAATCCATGAACTCATCCGACAGATAGGGCGTGGCGAGGCCGGAGCGCACGTGCATATGCGCCCCGCCGAACCCCATCTGCTGAAAGACGTCGATCTGCCGCAGCAGGTCGTCCTTGTCGAGCGCGCAGTTCCACGCCCAGAACGGCGTCGCGCGGTACTCGCTCGTCGGCGCGCGAAACAGCGCGTCGTCCAGCGTCTTTGCCTGATTTTTTTTATATAGCATACTCCTTCACCTCAAAAGGAAAAATGATTCTGTCTGCGCGCCTCGTCGAGCACGCGCGCGCTGCCGAAGGAAACGCCGCGGCAGAACGCGTATCCCGCGCCGTCCTCGCCGGAAACGTAACGGACGAAGTCCGCGATCTCGCAGGACATGACCCGGTTATCGTCCGGTTCATCGTACAGGAGCGTCTCCCGCCGGTCGTTGTCAATGCGGCTGACCCCGGTCAGCTTCGACACCGAGCTGAAGCGCACCGCGCCCTCGTCGCCGTTGATGCGGCTGCCCAGGAAGCCGTTCGCGACCTTGGAATAGGTCAGCGTCAGCGTCTTGTCCGGATAGATCAGCAGAAGCGTTCCGCTGTGATCCGCCCCGGTAGCCAGGAAGTCCGCGTGACTGATCACCCGCTCCGGCTCGCCGAAGAGCTCGACACACAGGCTGACGCAGTAGCAGCCCAGATCCATCAGCCCGCCGGCGCACAGCTCCGGCCGGAAGATGTTCGGCGTCTGTCCCGCCTTGAGCGCGTCCAGACGGCTCGACCGCTGTGAGAAGTCGATCTGCGCCGTGCGGATC
>ONWP01000008.1 GCA_900321595.1 uncultured Eubacteriales bacterium | reverse complement strand
CACCATGGATAATTTCGCCGACAAAGAGGCTATTCATATCAACGATACCCATCCCACGCTGGCGATCCCGGAGCTGATGCGCATCCTGCTGGATGAGTGCGGCTACGGCTGGGACGACGCGTGGCGCATCGTCACCTCGAGCGTGGCGTATACGAATCACACCGTCATGCAGGAGGCGCTCGAGCGCTGGAACGAGAACGACGTCCGCCGCCTGCTGCCCCGCGTCTACGGCATCATCAAGGAGATCGACAACCGCTTCCGCAGCCACGTCTGGACCGTCACCGGCGACGCGGACTACGTGGAGCGCACGGCGATCATCTCCGGCGGCTTCGTGCGCATGGCGAATCTGTGCGTCGCCGCCAGCCACAGCGTCAACGGCGTTTCCGCGCTGCACAGCCAGATCCTCAAGGACACCGTGTTCCGCGACTTCTATAAGCTGACGCCGGCGAAATTCACGAACGTGACCAACGGCATCGCCTTCCGGCGGTGGCTCTGTCAGGCGAACCCCGCGCTCACCGCGTGGATCACGCAGCGGATCGGCGACGACTTCATCCTGCACGCCGATGAGCTGGAAAAGCTGATCCCGCTGGCGCAGGACAAGACGGCGCTGGCCGAGTTCGCGGCCGTCAAGCGCGCCAACAAGGAGGCATTCGCGAAGCACATCCGGCACGCGCAGGGCATGGAGCTGGATCCCGACTCGATCTTTGACGTGCAGGTCAAGCGTCTGCACGAGTACAAGCGGCAGCATCTCAACGCGCTCAATATCCTGTCCCGGTATCTGGCGATCAAGGACGATCCGAACGGGGACTGGACGCCGCACACTTACATCTTCGGCGCGAAGGCCGCGCCCGGCTACGTCGAGGCGAAGAAGATCATGTCCTTCATCCTGGCGCTGGGCGATATGATCAACAACGATCCGCAGGTCAGTCCCTTCCTCAAGGTGGTGTATGTGGAGGACTACAACGTCACGGCGGCCGAGCGGCTCATGCCGGCGGCGGACGTGAGCGAGCAGATCTCTCTGGCGGGCACCGAGGCCAGCGGCACGGGCAACATGAAGCTCATGCTCAACGGCGCGGTGACGCTGGGCACCATGGACGGCGCGAACATCGAGATCCACGACGCCGTGGGCAAGGACAACATCATCATCTTCGGCATGCACACCGAGGAGGTGAACACCCTGCAGCGCAGCGGCTACGATCCCGGCAGCTACTACCGCAACAACGAGACGCTTCGCCGCACGCTGGACTACGTCAATTCCCACGAGATCGCCGGCCGCCGCTTCAACGAGGTCATCGGCTCTCTGCCGTACAGCGACCGCTATATGGTGCTGGCCGATTTCGCCGATTATCAGAAGGCGCAGCACAATGCCGAGAAGCTCTTCGCCGATCGGGACGTCTGGAACGCCATGGCGCTGATGAATACGGCGTGCGCCGGCAGGTTCTCAGCCGACCGCGCGATCGACGAATACGCCGCGAACATCTGGCACACCCGCTCGGCGCAGGAGCCGCCGAAGAAGCGCAGGAAGTGACCGCGTAAGTGTTTTCCTTCATTCCGTATAACGCGCGCGACCCGCGTCACCGCAGCCGCATGGGGGCGATCCCGGCGGGGCAGACGCTGACGCTGCGCGTGACGATGCCCCGGGACATGGGCGTCACCGGCGTGACGCTGCTGCTGGGGCGCGACGGCGCGCCCGACAGGGAGCTCCCCCTGTCGTGGGAATCGACCGACGGCGACACAGAATGGTGGCGCGCGGACGTGACCTTCGACGCGCCGGACATCTGGTTTTACCGGTTTGCCTATACCACAGCCTGGGGTATGGGCAATATTTGTTTTCATTCGTCCGGCATGGGCTGTTTTTCCGACAGCGGCGAACGGTGGCAGCAGACGGTCTACGACCCTGATTACCGCACGCCGGACTGGCTGCCCGGCGGGATCATGTATCAGATCTTCCCGGACCGGTTCTTCGCGTCCGGAACGCCGAAAAAGGACGTTCCAACCGACAGGCGGATGCACGCGGGGCCGGACGAGGCGCCCGACTGGCAGCCGGATCCGGTCTCCGGGCGGTGGAACACGGATTACTACGGCGGCGATCTGGAGGGGATCCGGTGCAAGCTGGATTACCTCGCGTCGCTGGGCGTGACGTGCCTGTACCTGAACCCGATCTTCGAGGCGCACTCCAACCACCGCTACGACACGGCGGATTATATGCGGATCGACCCGCTGCTGGGCACGCAGGCGGATTTTACCGCGCTGTGCCGCGACGCGAAGAAGCGGGGCATCCGCGTGATCTTTGACGGCGTTTTCAGCCATACCGGGGACGACAGCCGCTATTTCAACCGGTTCGGCCGCTACGCGGACGTGGGCGCCGCGCAGTCGCCCGACTCGCCCTATCACAGCTGGTACCGCTTCAGGCCGGGCGGCGGCTACGACGCCTGGTGGGGCGTCAAGAGCCTGCCGGAGACCCGGGAGGAGGATCCCGGCTACCGGGCGTTCATCACGGGCGAGGACGGCGTGATCCGGCACTGGATGGCCTGCGGCGCGTCCGGCGTGCGGCTGGACGTGGCCGACGAGCTGCCCGACGACTTCATCGAGCTCGTGCGCGCGGCGGTGCGCGGCGCGGATCCCGAGGGTCTGGTGCTCGGCGAGGTCTGGGAGGACGCCAGCAACAAGATCAGCTACGGCGCCAGACGCCGCTACCTGCTGGGCGACGAGCTCGACAGCGTGATGAATTACCCCTTCCGGGAGGCCATCGTGGACTTCCTGACCGGCGGCTCGGCGGAGGTCTTCATCGACCGGGTGCTCACCGTGTGCGAAAACTATCCGAAGCCGGCGCTGGACTGCCTGATGAACATTCTGGGCACCCACGATACGGAGCGCATCACCTCCGTGCTGGGCGGTCTGACCGGCGAGGGGATCGACCGGCGGCAGCAGGCGGCGCTGCGGCTGACGCCTGAGCAGCGGCAGACTGCCGAGCGGCGCCTGCGGTGCGCGTACACGCTGCTCTACACGCTGCCCGGCGTGCCGTGCATCTACTACGGGGACGAGATCCTGACCGAAGGGCTCAAGGATCCGTTCAACCGGACCTGCTTCGACTGGAGCCGGGAGGGCGGGGGCGTGACGGAGCACCTGCGGACGCTGGCGCGGCTGCGGCGCGCGCACGCGTGTCTGGCGCGCGGCGAGCTGTCCTGCGTCTCCGCTATGCTCGGCTGCGCGGCGTACCGCAGGACCGTGCCCGGCGACGCGCTGGTCGTGGTCGCCAATATGAATCCGCACGACATCACCTATTATCTGCCGCACCGGGAGCGCGGATACGCGCCTGTGCTGGGCGACCTGCGGGGCAACGCGGTGACGGTTCCGGCGGAAAGCGCGGTAATTGTGACGGAATTGTGAGATAATCTTGACAAAACAAAGAATAATAGGGTATAATTCAATCAGAAAGGGTGGTGTGATCGGCGATGACGGTACTGCTTTCCGCGTTGAAGACGATGATCGCGCTGATCACCGCGCTGACGGGGCTGATCAATTCCGGCGGCGAGAAGGAGATCGTGCGGCTGTACGCGAATCCCACCACCGGCTACTACTGGCAATGCGAGTCCGACGCGCCGGAGGTGCTGCGGTGTACGAGCCGCAGATATGAGACGGAGGATCGCGGCGTGCTGACCTTCGGCGACACGGTGGTGCAGGCGTTCACCCTGACGGCGGGGGAGCCCGGCCGCGCGGTGATCACCTTCCGGTATTCCAAGCTGACGCTGAACGGGCGGGACGTGATCTCCACATACCGGTACGTGTATCAGGTGGACAGCGGCGGCCATATCAAGCTGCTTTCAAAGACTTAGCGAACGCGACGCGCGGATCTCCGGCAGAGGCCGGAGATCCTTTCATTTTTCCAATAACAAAAAAATTGAAAAGTTGAAACGATTCAGTTGACAATTCAGAATAATCGTGATACAATACCAAATGTATAAGCTGAAAGGGAATTTGATTTTGACAAACGTCAATCTTTATCTACCCGGGAAAAGCTTCGGCAGAAATCCGGATAAGTAAACGCTGCGCGTACCCTGTTTACCGAAACGGTGATTGCATAAATCCGTCGCGATCGCGGCGGGAAAACAATTCAGAGGGGTACTTATCATGTACGAAGACAAGACTTTGGTGTGCAAGGACTGCGGCAAGGAGTTCGTGTTCACGGCGGGCGAGCAGGAGTTCTACGCGCAGAAGGGGCTCGAAAACGAGCCGCTGCGCTGCAAGGAATGCCGGGATGCCCGTAAGGCAAAGCGTCGGGCAGAGCGTCAGTATTTTACTACGGTATGCTGCCGCTGCGGCGGTGAAGCCGTTGTGCCCTTTGAGCCCAGAGGCGACAGAGGCGTTCTCTGTTCCAATTGTCTCGAAGAGGCGAGACGCAACGGCGAAAACATCTGAAAAAAAGGCAAATTCCATAAATTGCCGGAGACGATTCGTCTCCGGTCTTTTTTGCGGGAAAGAAACAGTTGAAACCGGCGGCAAAATATGATTTAATATATACTGACTATTTATGTGTGGAGATGGATGCAATGGCAATACTGGAGATCAGAAACAAAGCGGAAACGCGTTACGATATGCTCGCGCTGGGCGAGGTGATGCTGCGGCTCGATCCCGGCGACCGGCGTGTGCGCAATGCCCGGCGCTTCGACGTCTGGGAGGGCGGCGGCGAATACAACGTCGCCCGCGGGCTGCGCCGATGCTTCGGCATGGATACCGGCGTCGTCACGGCCTTCGCGGAAAATGAGGTGGGCTATCTTGCGGAGGATCTGATCCTGCAGGGCGGCGTGGACACGTCGCTCATCCGCTGGGTGCCCTACGACGGCATCGGCAGGACCGTGCGAAACGGGCTCAACTTCACGGAGCGCGGCTTCGGCATCCGCGGCGCCGGCGGCACCAGCGACCGGGGCAATACGGCGGTCAGTCAGCTCAAGCCCGGCGATATCGACTGGGATCACATCTTCGGGGAACTGGGCGCGCGCTGGTTCCACACCGGCGGCATCTTCGCCGCGCTGTCCGAAACGACCGCCGAGGTCGTCATCGAGGCCGTTCGCAAGGCCAAGCAGTACGGCACGGTCGTCTCCTACGACCTCAACTACCGCCCGAGCCTGTGGAAGGCCGTCGGCGGCCAGGAGAAGGCCCGCGAGGTCAACCGCCGCATCGCGCCGTACATCGACGTGATGATCGGCAACGAGGAGGACTTCACCGCCTGTCTGGGCTTCGAGGTGGAGGGTAACGACGCTTCGCTCAAATCGCTGGACCTTGAAGGCTACGAGAAGATGCTCGCCGAGGTCGTGAAGGTCTATACGAATTTCAAGGTCATCGCGACGACGCTGCGCACGGTGAAGACCGCCACGGTCAACGACTGGAGCGCCATGGTCTACGCGGACGGCAAGGTCATACGCGGCATGGAGCTGCCGGGGCTTGAGATCTACGACCGGGTCGGCGGGGGCGACTCCTTCGCCAGCGGCCTGATCTACGGTCTGATGACCTTCGGCGACCCGGCCAAAGCCGTCAACTACGGCATCGCCCACGGCGCGCTGGCCATGACCACGCCGGGCGACACGTCCACCGCGCGGCTGAAAGAGGTCGAAAACGTCGTGAAGGGCGGCTCCGCCCGGGTGCAGCGCTGATGGCCGCGTCGTTTTTCGCGTTCCT
>ONWP01000143.1 GCA_900321595.1 uncultured Eubacteriales bacterium | reverse complement strand
TGAAACGCAGTACGTCTACGACCAGGCGGACCCGGCCTGGCTGCGGGAGATCATCATCAAAGAGGATATGCGCACCGTGACCGGCCTGACAAAGCGCTGTGAGATCAAGGCGAAATCGACGTATCCCTATACCGAAAACGCGGACACCTTCCGGGAAAAGATCGAGCAGGTCTACCAGCTTTACGTGCTTGACGAGGATATGGTCAACGTGCTCTATCACTACGTCCTCGACGCGGGGAATCAGATCGCGAAGAACACGGCCGCGAGCGAATACTCCGACGAGTATATCAAAGCGTACCTGATCTCGTCCGGCATCGTCTGGCCGGAGAACGGGGATACGGAGGAGAACCGGATCATCGCCAGAGCGCTCTTCGCGCTGATGACGGCGCAGGAGCCCTACAAGGTCGCCCGCGGCACAAAGCTGACCGACGCGTTCACCGCCTACGTCTCCAAGCTGGCGGGCGTCGACGTCAAAGCCCTGACGCGGTTCGATCCGGACGGCAGCATGGGCAACGTACGCGAATACGTGGTGGCGATGTGCAAATACGGCCTCTACCGCGCCGGCTACGACGTGGATCTGAATACCGATGAGGGCGAGGTCGCCCGGCTGATCGCGGTCATGACCATCAAGGAGGCCGGCATCACGATCGACGCCAAGAACGCCACGAATCAGGAGATCCGAGACAAGTACGTCTGCGCCGCGGTGTGCAAGGTGTACGACGTGCAGCCGGATTATCAGGCCTTCACCGCGGCCGTGCGCAGACGCGAGCTGCCGAAATACATGCTGCAGCTGCTGGGCAAGAAGCACGGCCTGGCCATCGCCGACGGCGAAAAGTATGAGGACGCCTTCGAACGCGTGCGGGACAATACGCATGAATTCGATTTGGAGGCCGGCAAGTTCTACGCCGACGTCTATGAATACGACGTGCAGCTGGAGAACCGGCGCAGCAGTATCTGGGTCTATCCGGAAGCGCTGTTCTACGACAGCAACGGGACGGTCACCATGAAGATCGGCTCGCAGGAGCTGCGGCATCGCTACTACAATGAGGTCGCCGTCGACCCGGACAGCGACACGGATCGCATTGAGATCACCGTCACATCCAAGCAGGCGCCGAATCACAAGATCGTCTACCGCATCAACGTCTATCAGGGGCAGGAGGAGGCCGTGGTCAGCGACAAGCTGTCCGGCGCGCTCACCGGCGTATCCGGCACGGTGACGCAGGTCCTGTCCGAGATGCGGCCGAACAGCGACCTTTCCCGGATCGTGACGACGATTCCGTTCGCGCTGCCGGAGCGCGTGCTGTCGATCTCCGATCTGATGCTGCCGAATACGGCCACCGGCACCGGCGGAAACAGCTTCCTGACGAAGTTCTTCGGCTACGCCCGGGACAACGATTCCCGTGTGAACACGACCACGATCGGCGGAGTCGGCGGTCTGGACGCCTATACGGCCACCGGCGCGACGCCGTCCGCGCTCAGCGTGAACTTCACCTCGGCGGCGCAGCCCGGCTACGACGTGATCACCGCGAACACGCCGGCTGTGTTCGCGGCGCCGACCGCGCCGCCCGCTGAAGCGGCGGTCATCGAGGAGCCGGTGCAGTCGCCCGTGACGGCACCCGCCGCGCAGGCGCAGGAAAGCGGCGGCAGCCTGGACGTGCGCACGATCATCGTCGTCGCCTGCGCGCTGGCCGCCACCTTCGCGGTGTGCCTGGTCCTGTTCAACAAGATCATCCGGCTCAAGGCCGAAAACGGCGAGATCGACTTCACGGCCGGCAGCGCCGCGCGGGAGGAGACGTCGTCGAGATCCAAGGGCCGCAAGACGGCCGACCGATACAGAAAACAGCGCGGACAAGGCCCTGTCGTCATCGGCGACACGGTGCCCGAACGCAAAAAACGGCCGCAGTCCCGGCCTTCAAAGGCGCAGACTCCTGCCGAAGAGCCGGAGATTCCGCGTTTGACCAGATTCCACGACGACTAACGATTAACAGGAGGGCTTCAACATGGCGGGCGAACGGATCATGATCGTCGACGACGACGCGCATATCTGCGAATTGATCAGACTCTATCTGAATAAGGAGAATTTCGTGACGGCGATCGTCTCAAACGGCGCCGAGGCGGTGGATCGCTTCAAAGAGATCAACCCCAATCTGATCCTGCTGGACATCATGCTGCCCGGCAAGGACGGCTGGCAGGTCTGCAAGGAGATCCGCAAGACCAGCGAGGTGCCGATCATCATGATCTCGGCCAAGGGCGAGGTCTTCGACAAGGTGCTCGGGCTCGAGCTGGGCGCGGACGACTACGTGGTCAAGCCCTTTGACCCGAAGGAGGTCGTGGCGCGCATCAAGGCCGTGCTGCGCCGGACGGAGGTCTCCAGTCTCAACGCCAGCAAAGAGGTCGTGTACGACAAGCTGGTCGTCAATCTGTCCAACTACGAGATGCGCGTTGACGGCAAGCTTGTGGATACGCCGCCCAAGGAGCTGGAGCTGCTGTACCATCTGGCCAGCAATCCGAATCGTGTTTTCAGCCGCGACGAGCTGCTCAGCGCGGTGTGGGGCTTCGAGTTCACCGGGGATTCCAGAACGGTGGACGTGCACGTCAAGCGTTTGCGCGAGAAGCTGGAGAACGTCTCTGACAAGTGGAAGCTGCAGACCGTCTGGAGCGTAGGGTATAAATTTGCGACAAAAGAGTAACAGAAAGTGTACCGCCGGTTTCAAGCACGGCGGTACGCGCGTATTTACCAGGTATCTGCTGTCCTTCTCGGCGCTGCAGATCACCATATTTGTGGTCCTGGGCGTCGTGCTGACGTATTTCGTCGCGGATCTCTGGATCAACGATCAGCAGCTGGCGCTGTACAACTACGCCGGCTATATCGCCGATTCCTCCGCGCTCGCCATGGACGGCGCGAACGAAGGGGAGAACGCCTCAAACGACCTGATCTATTCGATCACGAACTACGCCCAGCTCAACGAGGTGGACATCTTCATCACCGACCGCGCGGGCAGGGTGATCTACTGCGAGGATATGGCGGTGGATCGGCTGCAGTATACCGGCGAATGCACCTGCGGGGAGCATCAGTCGCTGCACATCCCGGGCGAGATCTTCACGGCGGTGCAGGCGGACGGTCAGCTCTCGGTGCTCGGCAGCATGACCGGCGCGGACAACCGCGACACCTTCATCGCCGCGTGCGCGGTGCTCGACGGTTCGACGCCGGTGCCGGTGGGCTATGCGTTCATCGTCCAGCCGCTGACCATGGGCATCCGGCCGTATCTCATGAAATTCCTGCGCCTGTACGTGATGATCGGCGCCGTGATGATGCTGGTCGTGGGCTTGATCATCTATTTCTCCACCTACCGGATGACGGCGCCGATCAAGATCATGTCCGACGCGACGAAGCATTACGCCGACGGCGACTTTTCCTATAAAACGGATCGTCGCAGGATGGGAAACGTCCGGGAGTACAACGAGCTGGCGGACGCGCTGAACCTGATGGCGGATTCCCTGCAGCGCATGGAAAACAGCCGCAGCGCGTTCCTGGCGAACGTGTCGCATGAGCTGAAGACGCCCATGACCACCATCGGCGGCTTCGTGGACGGCATCATCGACGGGACGATCCCGCGCGATCAGGAGGAATACTATCTGGGCATCGTCTCGGAGGAGGTCAAGCGGCTGTCGCGGCTGGTGGCCTCCATGCTGAACATGACCCGGATGGAGGCCGGCGAGCTGTCGCTGGAGCTGCGCCGGTTCGACCTGACGGAGATGCTGATCCGCATTTTCCTCTCCTTCGACGGCGCGATCACCGAGAAGAATATCACCGTTCGCGGACTGGACAAGCTGCCGCGCCTGTCGCTGCTGGGCGACCGGGATATGATCAATCAGGTGTTTTACAATCTGGCGGACAACGCGGTGAAATTTACAGAGCAGGGCGGCGATATCGCGATCTTCGGCGCGATGGAAGGCGACCGGATCACCGTGACCATCCGCAACACGGGCAAGATGCTGTCGGCGGAGGATCTCGAGCACGTCTTCGACCGCTTTTACAAGGGCGACAAGAGCCGCGGTCTGGATACGAAGAGCACCGGCCTGGGGCTTTTCCTGGTCAAGAACATCGTGGAGATGCACAACGGCGAGATCACGGCGCACAACATCGACGACAGATATACGCAGTTCGAAGTCGTTCTGCCGCTCGATCCCAAGGGGAAAGAGAACGGCTGACGCGCTTTG
>ONWP01000368.1 GCA_900321595.1 uncultured Eubacteriales bacterium | reverse complement strand
TCGCGGCGATGACGGGGATCCCGACGGTTTCCTTGACCGCCTTTGCCAGGTACGCCCGCCAGCCCGGTTCAAAGGTGGTGGGCTCCAGCCAGTAGTTGTAGGCGTCGTAGCAGGCGCTCGATACGTCGATGGCGTCCGCGCCCAGCGCTTCCAGACGTTTCGCGAAGCGCAGACCCTCCGCCAGATCGTAGCCCCGGCCGGGGTGTCCGATCCGGTCGTACATCTCGTCGACGCACAGGCGCACGATCAGCGGATAGTCCCTTCCGCACTCGGCCTTGATCCCCTCGACGATCTCGGTGAGGAAACGCATCCGGTTGTCGAAGGAGCCGCCGTATTCGTCGGCGCGCTGATTGGTGTACGGGCTTAAAAACTGCTGAATGATATAACCGTGCGTGGCGTGCAGCTCCACCGCGTCCACGCCGGCCTTTTTGCACCGGACGGCGGCCGCGATGAAGTCGTCGCGCAGGGCGTGCACCTCGCGCAGACGCATCGCGTGTATGCGCGTCGCGCCGTGGGCGCTCAGCTCGCACCGGGACGGGGCCTGCACGCTCTGACAGATTTTTTTCTGCTCCAGTCCCAGCAGGACGGGCGTCGCCTTGAACAGCACGTCCATCACGCCGGGGAACGCCTTCGCGACAGGCGTCACAAGGGGCAGCGAGTTGATGGAGCTGGCGTAGCCCTGCCGTCCCGGGTGGTGCAGCTGGACGCACAGCTTCGCGCCGCAGGCGTGGATGCGCTCCGCCATCGCCCGCATGGGCTCGATGTGGCGGTCCGCCGCCATGGAAAGCTGGGTAAACGTGGACGCGGCGCCCATGTCGTTGACCCGGCAGATGCCGGGGATGATCAGGCCGACGCCGCCTCTGGCTCTGGCCTCGTAGTAGTTGATCATCCGCTCGGTGGGCGTGCCGTCCACCTGTCCAAGACTGAACTCGGCCGCGTTCATGACGACGCGGTTTTTCACGGTCATCGCGCCGATGTTCATCGGGGAAAACAACGTCTCGTACTTCATTTTCCGATCTCCCGCAGTTTTTTCTTAAAGCGGCGCAGCTTGGCGGTCTCCAGCTCCCAGTAGACCGTGCGCACCGGCGGACAGACGCCCATCAGCACCTTGGAGAGCGCGAACAGCGGGCTGGGGGAGACGAATTTTTTGCCCCGGTCGATGCCCGCGACCATCTTGCGCGCCACCACGTCGGGCTGCTGCACCGGGAAGGGCTTCTCAAACGGCACGGGATTCGCGACGCGGAAAAAACTCGTATCCGTCGCGACCGGGTAGAGACAGGTGATCTGCAGATTCTCGGGCTTTTCCAGACGGATCGCCTGCTGGAAGCCGTGCAGAGCGAATTTCGTCGCGGAATAGATCGCGTAGCCGGGCATGGCCATCTGACCGATGGCGCTGACCGTATAGGCGAGCACGCCGTCGCGCCCGTCGAGGTGATGGATATACTTCGCGTAGGTGTAGATCGGGCTGAGCGTGTTCGTGTCGAACATGACCTTGACCCGGTCCCAGTCCTCGTAGTTGAATTCCTCGTAATAGGGGAATCCCGCGTTGGCGTAGAAGACGTCGATCTTCGCGCCCTCGAAAACCTCGGCGGCCTTCTCGAAGATGCGGTCGACGCCCTCGGCGGAGCTGACGTCGCAGTCGAAGGGGATCACGTTGTCCGCGTAGCCGGTGAGCATTTCCTCCGCGTGCCGGGACACCGCCAGGATGCGGTTTGACTTTTCGCCGGCGATGATGCGCAGCACCTCGAAGCCGATGCCGCTGGACGCGCCGGTCAGGACGATATTCTTGCCGGTTATCATAATGTTTCCTCCTTTTTTTCATCATATAAATATATAATACCATATCTGTTTGCGTTCGTCAACGGAAATGAGCGTCGAACAGCCGCCGGGAAGGTCCGGCGGCTGAAGGTCGTTTTTTGATGCTGCCCGCGCCGCCGTATAACGGTTCTGCCGAGCCTGCCCCGAAGAGATTGATCTTTTTCGAGCGCAGCGGCAGGACACCGTCTTCGTTTTTGAGCAGGACGACGCCCTCGTTCTCGATCTCTACGGCGGTCTGCCGTGTTTCGGCGGCCAGCGCGGGGGATACGTTTCCGCTCAGGGCGGACGATGTGAGCGGCAGGCTTGTCAGCGCGAGAATCAGCGCCAGCGACAGTGCGATACGTTTTTTCATGTTCCGGCCTCTCCCATGTTTTATTATGCTTCAATTATATCCCGAGACAGAATTAAATTCATGTTGAATCTGTGAATAATCTATTATGAAAGAAAGATCGTTCCTTCCGGCATTGATCTGCCGTTTAAAAAGCTTGAC
>ONWP01000075.1 GCA_900321595.1 uncultured Eubacteriales bacterium | reverse complement strand
TCAAGCGCCTCGAACTCGCCGGTGGACGCGCCGCTGGGAGCCGCGCCTCTGCCTACGGTACCGTCGCACAGGATGACCTCAGCCTCAACGGTGGGGTTGCCTCTGGAGTCGATGATCTGTCTGCCGATGACGTCACAGATTTTCATGTTGCTCATAATTAAGTCGCTCCTTTATTGTTCTTTCTCCGCGGTCCGGGCCGCGTCCGAGTCCGCAGTATACAAGATATACTGCCTAACCGTAAAAATTATAGCACATTATGGGGCGATGTCAATAGAAACCTTCGCCGATTTTTCCGACGCGCGAAGGATGGGTTTCGTTCTTTGTCAACAAATGCGCGCACGGCGCTTTGCGGCGGATCTGCGTTTTTTTGCCGGAACGCTTGCAACGCGCGGCGAAACTATATATAATGGATACCGAAATCAAGGAAAAGAGGTCTCTAC
Organism: uncultured Eubacteriales bacterium; assembly: GCA_900321595.1. Taxonomy (GTDB): domain Bacteria; phylum Bacillota; class Clostridia; order Oscillospirales; family Acutalibacteraceae; genus UBA1081. Next base: position 5,760 of record ONWP01000075.1, on the reverse strand, counting down.
CATGGCATATCCCAAGAGCGACATCCTCAACAATTTCGACGTTTTCCCGAAGGTGCTGGTCAAGGACAAGCCGGCAGTCATCCGGATCCGCCCCACCGGCGGCCGCGTCGTGATCCGGCCGGACACAGACTATGAGCTGGTCGTCTGCTACATCGACGGCGGCGAGCCGGAGGACTTCCCGCTGCAGGCCGATTTCCGCGCGATCCGCGTCCGCGCCGACGCGGACGGCTGTGTGACGCTTCACCACACCTTCGACAAGGAGGGCGAGTACTTCCTGCGCATTCTCAAGGAGCCCGGCGGACGGGACAAGCTGATCCAGTTCTCCGTCTACTGCGTGGAGGAGGATCTGGCCGGCCGCTGGCCCCTCATCGGCGACCTGCACATGCATACGACCCGTTCCGACGGCAATCAGGATCCGGCCGTGGTCTGCGCCAACTACAGAAAGTACGGCTACGACTTCATGGTCGTCAGCGATCACAACCGCTACTACCCGTCGCTGGAGGCCATCGACGCGTACAGGGACGTCGCCACGGAGCTGACCATCGTCCCCGGCGAAGAGGTGCATATGCCGTGGGTGCACGACAAGGGCAACGCCTGCCACATCGTCAATTTCGGCAGCGAGTACAGCGTCAACGCGCTGGTGGAGGGCCCCCAGCTCGACGAGGTCGGCGACGGTCTGCAGTACCGCGCGATCCGGACGGACAACGTGCCGGACACCATGACGAAAGAGGAATTCTACGAGAAAATGTGCCGGCTGGCGGAGGAGATCGACGTGCCCGACGGCGTGGACCGCTACCCCGCGGCCGTCTGCAAATGGGTCTTCGACCACATCCGCGCCGGCGGCGGCCTCGGCATCTTCCCGCACCCGAACTGGCGGCCGAACGTCAACAACGTGGCGGAGGCCTTCACGGACTGGATCTTTTCCGCGCACGTCTGCGACGCCTTCGAGGTGCTCGGCGGCGAGAATTACTACAATCACAACGGCTATCAGACGGCGCGCTACTACACCCAGTGGGCAAAGGGCAACCGCCTGCCGGTCGTGGGCAGCACCGACAGCCACTCCTCCTATGAGAGCAACCGCAACGCGTTCATCTGCGCGACCATCGTCTTTTCTCCCGCGAACGAGCGCAAGGCGCTGATCGCGTCCGTCAAGGATTTCTATTCCGTCGCCGTGGACACCATCAGCAAGGAGTACCGTCTGGTCGGACAGGAGCGCTTCATCCGCTACGCCTGCTTCCTTCTTGAGCACTACTTCCCCATCCACGACGAGCTGTGCTACGAGGACGGCCGTCTGATGAAGCAGTACGTGACCGGCACCGCAGAAGAACGCGCCGAGGCAAAGCGCCTGCTTGACGCGATCTGCGGCCGCGTTGACGCCTGCCGGAAAAAGTATTTCGACTTCTGATCCCGCTTCCGTATCGCCGCGCGCCGAACCCGCCCGGGAACGGCGCTTTTTTCGACATTTGATGATTGACGATACAACTGTCGTGTGGTATACTGAAAAAAAGAGATTAAGGAAGTGATCGCATGGCGGAATTGGCTGTTCAGACGCAGGATCGTTCGCCGGAGATCCTGTCGGTGATCCGGGGACACGACTCCCCCGCCGTCAAGACCTACAAGCTTTCAGACTTCCACGGCAGCGATCTGGCGAAAGCCGTGCTGGAGCTGTCCGACAATGAAAAGATCGAACTGTTCCGCGTCTGTACGCCGGACCTGCTGGCCGAGCTGATGGAGTTCCCGGAGCCGGAGCAGGCCGCGGCGTATCTGGCCGTCATGCCGGTCAAAAAGGCGGCGCGGGTCGTCGAAGCGCTGGAGACCGACACCGCGATGCAGGCGCTCCGGCACGTGCCGAAGGAGCGGCGTCTGGGCATCATCGCCGCGCTGGACGACGAGACGCAGCGCGATCTGCGGCTCATCGCCTCCTTCGACGAGGATCAGATCGGCAGCCGCATGACGACGAATTTCATCCTGCTGCAGGAAAGCATGACGCTGCACGACGCGCTGGAGGCCCTCGCGGAGCAGGCGCCGGATGTGGACAACCTCTCCACGCTCTTCGTCTCGGACGCCCACGGCACATTTTGCGGCGCCGTCAGTCTGCGCGAGCTGCTGATCTCCGCGGAGGAGCACACCGTCTCCGACCTCGTGATGACCTCGTTCCCCTACGTTTACGCGGCGGAATCCATCGACGCGTGCATCGACAAGATCAAGGACTACGCCGAGAGCGTCCTGCCCGTTCTGGACGGCGCGGGCGCGCCCGTGGGCGTGATCACGACGCAGAGCGTTCTGGAGGTCGTGGACGCGTCCCTGAGCGAGGACTACGCCATGCTGGGCGGCCTCAGCGCCGAGACCGATCTGAAAGAAACGCTCTTTCAGAGCATGCGCAAGCGTCTGCCTTGGCTGTTTATCCTGCTGGCGCTGGGCATGCTGGTCTCCACGGTCATCGGCGTGTTCGAGCAGGTCATCCGGCAGCTGACCATCATCATGGCGTTCCAGTCGCTGATCCTGGATATGTCCGGCAACGTGGGCACCCAGTCCCTGGCCGTGACGATCCGCGTCCTGACGGACGAGACGCTCACCTTCCGCAAGAAGCTGCGTCTGCTCGTCAAGGAGATGCGCGTGGGACTTTTCAACGGCCTGCTTCTGGCGGGGATCTCCTTCATTCTGGTGGGGCTGTATATCATCTTCATTCAGAAGCGCGCGCCGCTCTTCTCCTTCGCGGTCTCCGGCTGCATCAGCGTATCGCTGGTGCTCGCCATGCTGATCTCCAGCGCAGTCGGCACACTGGTGCCCATGCTGTTCAAGAAGCTGAAGATCGACCCCGCTGTCGCCAGCGGCCCGCTGATCACCACGATGAACGACCTCGTCGCCGTCGTCACCTACTACGGCATGAGCTGGCTGCTGCTCATTCAGACGCTGCACCTGCATGAAAGTCCGCTCTAAAAGCGGCGGACAGCTGTTCATTCTGCTGTACATATAAAAAACGACAAATCTGAAGCCGGTTTTCAGATTTGCCGTTTTATTATTTCCGAGCCCGCATCAAGCCGCTTTTATTTTCCGAGATACGCCCGGATCGCCGCGTCCGCGTCGCCGTTGAGAGAGCAGCCTTCCTCGACGACGGCGCCGGGAACGGTCTTCTGAACGTGTCCGACGGCTTTGCCGAAGGAGCTGCCGCCGCTGGTCAGGAACAGCACGACGCGCTTGCCGGTAAAATCGCCGCCCGACAGGAAGGAATGGATGATCAGCGGCACCGTATAGTACCAGACGGGATAGCAGACGTACACCGCGTCATAGCCGGTCAGATCCGGCACAGGCTCCGCCAGCGCGGGCTTTGTCCCCTTGAGCTTCTCCCGGTTGCAGCGCGACAGCGGATTGCGCCAGTTCACATCGGCTTCGGTGTAGGCCTGCGCCGGACGGATCTCAAACAGATCCGCGTCCGCCGCCGCGGCCAGCTTTTTCGCGGCCGCGGCCGTCACGCCGCTGCAGGAAAAGTAGGCGACAAGTGTTTTTGACATAAAAAGCGCTCCTTTCTGCTGAAAAAACCGAAATAAAAGCGGGGCGCGTTTTGCTCCCCGCCTGTTTTGTTCGATCAGATCTCCGGGATCTCGATGGTGACCTCGCGTCCGAGCTTGGCGGAACGGGCGATGCCGTCGATGATGGCCTGGTTGTAGATGATCTGGCTGCTGGGCACGGGCGCGGCGCCGCCGGTCTTGACGGCGTCCACAAAGGAGCGGATCTTCTTGTCAAAGTTGTCGCCGTGGTTGTCCTGCTCCGGCACGGTGGTATCGACCTCGACGCCGCCGATCTTCGTATAGATCTTCAGCGGGCCGCCGATGGAGCCGTTCCAGCACTCCGTGGAGGGGATGCGCATACCGGCCTTGGTGCCGAGGATGATCGTGTCGCCGGGGGTGTCCAGATTCATGGCCCAGCTGATCCGGAAGTCCAGCGTGATGCCGCCCTCGAGACGGATGAACGCCGCCGCGAAATCGTCTACGGAGAACTTCTCCGCGTACTCCGGATGACCCGGATACGTCTCGGGACGCTTGCCGAAGAAATCGGTGGTGATGCCGGTGACGGTCAGGGGCTTCGGATAGCCGACCGCGTTGAGCACCATGTCCAGCGAGTAGCAGCCGATATCCGCCAGCGCGCCGATGCCCGCGGTCTTATCCTCGATGAAGGACGTGCCGTAGGGGGTGGGGATGCCGCTTCTGCGGCCGCCGCCGGTCTGGATGTAGTACACGTCGCCGAGCTCGCCGCTCTCAACGATGCGCTTGACCATCTTCATATTTTCGTCGAAACGGGGCTGGAAACCGATGGAGAGCACCTTGCCGCTGGCCTTCTCCGCGCGGCAGATGTCAACAGCCTCCTCAAGCGTAACGCACATGGGCTTCTCCAGCAGGACGTTGACGCCATGCTCGAGCGCGTAGATCGTGCAGGGCGCGTGCTGCCGGTTGTAGGTGCAGACGCTCACCGCGTCGATATCCGGCTCATTGTCGATCAGTTCCCGGTCGCTGCCGTAGATGCGAACGCCCTCCAGGCCGTTGTCCGCCGCGAATTTGGCCGCCTTGCCGGGGATGATGTCCGCCAGCGCGACGATCTCCACGTCGGGGCACTGCTTGTAGCTGTTGGCGTGCGCCTCGGCGATCCAGCCGGTGCCGATGATGCCGACCTTGACCTTTCTGGTCGAGTCGACGTTCAGCTCCTCCAGCGTCTCTTTAAATCTGTCCAGAATGCCTGCCATACTGTCAAATCCTTTCTGTATCCATCAGACCGGTTCCGGTCTTTCCCTGTGAGTATAGCACAGCCGGTTCTATTTTTCAATATCCGCCATGAAAAGTTTACGGATTGCCGGCAAGAAAAACGCACCCCGGAAGCAACCGGGATGCGTCGAACCGTTTGGCTTATCTGCCGCCGAACTGTCTGAAGAAGTCGTACCAGTCGGAGCCGGAGTAGTTGTCGAAGGGATTGCTCGACTGCGTCGTGGTCTCAGCCTGGGTCGTGCCTTTGTCCTCGATGAGCGAGACGGTGACCTCCTGCTCGGTCTGGCTCCAGTCGGACGTGTTGATGTGGACGATGGTCAGCTTCAGCTCGTCGCCGACGGACATATTCTCGATCATGTCGGCCAGCATGCTCGGCGCCGTCATATCCTTGCCGTTGACCTGCGTGATCAGGTCGCCGACCTTCACGTCGTAGTCGTTGAGCTTGCTCTCGGGGTCGATCTCGGCGATGACGATGCTGCCGGAGGGCAGACCCTTGACCTGCACGTACATGGCGTAGCTCTGCGAATAGCTCGACGGCACCGTGTAGCGCACGCCCAGCTTCGCTCTGCCGACGACGTAGCCGTTATCCACGATGGAGTTGAACACTTCCATGACCATGTCGGAGGGAACGGCGAAGCCCATGCCCTCATATTCGGTGGAGGCGATCTTCTGGGAGTTGATGCCGACGATGCAGCCGTTGCCGTCCACCAGCGCGCCGCCGGAGTTGCCGGGGTTGATGGCCGCGTCATGCTGGATGCACTCCATCTCATAGCCGGTGGAGGAGGAGCCGATGGGACGCGAGATCGCGCTGATCATGCCCTTGGTGAAGGAGCCGAAGAATTCGCTGCCGCCGGGGTTGCCGATGGCGTAGACCGTCTGCCCGACGGTCAGGCTCGCGCTGGAGGCGAATTCGGCGCTGGGCAGATCCTTCGCTTCGATCTGCAGAACGCCGATATCCGTGCGGGTATCGTAGCCGACGACGTCCGCGGGATACTCGGTGCCG
>ONWP01000055.1 GCA_900321595.1 uncultured Eubacteriales bacterium | reverse complement strand
CAGTGAAACGGATCAGGCAATCCGGAATTGCCGTTCAGAACCTTCAGTCGCTTCCGGACATCGTCGGCATAGCCGATTTTGACAAGATCGGGAAAAGCGGGATTGACCAGAACATAGATCGCGCCGACAAAAGACGCTTTCTTATACCATCCGTGTTCAAATCCTCTTTTTCTGAGCTCTGCGCCGACGTCGGACGACGCGATATCAAGCAGCGCCTCGTCGGTAAACGTTGTCAGATCGGCCATATCCTCGGCTCCCTTACTGTTTTATCTCTCTTTCTTCTGCTCCGTCCGTCTGACGCGGGTCTTCACGCCGTCGGGATCGGTCTTGACTGTGCAGTGCAGCGTGGCGTAGCGGCGGCAGTCACGGCAGTAAAACGTCGCGCGCAGGCTCTTATTCACCACCTGCCAGGGGCTGAGCTTGGTCATGCGGCCGCCGCATCCGGCACATTTGCAGACCATCTTGCCGCGGTCGATGCGCGGATCCTTCACGTCCGTGATATAGACGGATTTGAACCGAAGACGCGTAAAATACGCCTCATTGCAGACAAAGGACGCCTTCCGGATCTTCTCCGGATCAAAGCATTTGGCAAGGCACGCCATCGTCACGAGGGAATCGTCCAGCCCGCGGTGGGCGTTGAACTGCTCGGTATCCACCTCAAACAGCTCCGCCGCCTTCTGCAGGCTGATCTGCTGGCTCTTGGGCGCGTCCAGATACTCCATGCAGTACCGCTGCGCGTCCATATAACGGTGAATGAACCGCGGCGTCTCGTCCGTGCCGAGCACCTGCTTGAGGTTCTCCATGAGCACGTGCAGATCGGTCAGGCTCCAGGACATGAAGATATACTCCCCGTCGCCGAGCCACGCCTCAAAGGCCTCCAGCGCCTTGGCCAGCGGAAGCCCCTGCCGCACCGTCTCATTGTCCATATGCGTCAGATTCTTGACCCGTCCGGTGAGCTTGCGCGTGATGGTCGGCCGAACGACCTGCGTGAACTGATCCACGACGCGGACCTGGTCGTCAAACATCACCGCGCCGATCTCAATGATCTCGTTGATGAAGCCGCCGGTCCGCCGGTTGTAGCCTGTATTCCACTCCAAATCGATGACAATATATAACATTTATAACCGTCCGTTATTATTTTCTGAATTATAGCTTATCACGCCCGGCACCTTTTGTCAACCGCTATCGAGCTGCCGGCGGATCCACGCCATCAGCAGCCGCACGATCTTTTCCTGCTGCCCGGCGGTCAGCGCGCGTCCCGGCTCCACACGGTACCACTTCGACAGGCAGCCGCGGCAGCAGCAGGCGCACGCGTGCTGCGCCTTGAAGACCGGATGTCCCCGCATGGGCGTCTGCTTCCCGTCGTTGGGGATCTGCGCCGGCGCGAGCCGCTGCGCGACGAAATCGGCCGCGTGCCGCTCGATGACGTCGAGACCGTGCTTTTCGATATAAGCCCGATCCTGTTCGTCCAGCCGGAACCTGCTGCGAAAACGGCTCCTTTCCAGCCGCGCGAGCGCCTCGTCTACGGTCTGCATACGGTCACATCCGACGGCCTGCCGGTGTAGAAAACAGTCAGCGTCCCTTCCCGCACGGCGACGCGCGCGGACTTGCCGATGAACCGGTTCGACACGGTCAGGATATCCGTCTGCGAGAGGAAGCCGTCCGTCATCTCGTACCGCAGCCCCAGGATCTCAACGCCCTGACACACCTCGGAAAACGCCAGCAGCCCAAGATCGCCGCGGCACGCCGGCGAGAAGCGCAGCTCCGCGTCCGTGACGGCGGTGACGACGGCGTCGCCGTCCACCAGATACCCCTCGCAGCGGTGGGCGCTCAGGTACGAGAGCATATGCACGTTCGCCAGCGTGTGGTCGTACCGCGCGCCGCCGAGCGCGCCGTAGATCACGAACCGGGTGTAATCGTTGCTCATGGCGAATTTGACCGCGTAAAAGAGATCCGTATCGTCCTTGTCCACCGGCAGGCTGATCTTCTGCACGCCCTCCGGCGTCCTGCCGAGCGAATCAAAGTCGCCGACGGCCAGATCCGGCGTCACGCCGAAACGCGCGCAGGTCTCAAACCCCGCGTCGCACGCGATGATCAGATCCCCTTCTTCTCTTATGATCGGCAGCGCGCGGCAGGGCGCCGCGCCGATCAGATAACATGTATTCATACGCGTTCCTCCATCCGCAACCAAGTATAGCATACTTGCGCCGAAAATCAAGAAGAAGCCCGCTTGACAGGGCGGGCTTCCCTCGAAAAAAGAAATCAGAACAGATCTCGCATATTCGCCAGGCGGATCCCCGCTTTGGTCAGCGTCTGCTCGGCCTTCGCGTTGTCGTCCACGCGGAAGATCATGAACGCCGCGCCCACCCGGGTGGTCAGGAACGCGTAGGTGTACTCCACCATGACGCCGGCCTTTGCCAGCAGCTCCAGCACGGCGGCCAGACTGCCGGGACGGTCAGCCAGCTCCACGGCCAGCACGTCGGTCATACTCACGATGTAGCCGTCCGCCTTGAGCGCCTCGTGAACCTCGTCCGGATCCTCGCAGATAAGCCGCAGGATGCCGAAATCCTGCGTATCGGCGATGGACAGCGCGCGCAGGTTCACGCCCTTGTCCGCCAGGAACCGCGTCAGCTCCGCGAGCGTGCCGGGCTTGTTCTCGATCAGAACAGAGATTTGTTTGATAATCATATTCAGCCTCCCTTTCAGTCGTGCAGCTTGCGGCGGTCGATCACGCGGACGGCCTTGCCTTCGCTGCGGGTGATGGTCTTGGGGGGAACGAGATGGACCTTCGGACGGATGCCCAGCATCGTCGTGATGGCGGCCGCGAGAGATTTCTCGCACTGCTCGATGCCGCGCACGGTGTCGCTGAACTGCTCAGACTGCAGCTCCACGAACACGTCGAGCGTGTCGGAATTGTTCACGCGGTCGACCTCGATGCGGTAGTTGGGCGAATAGCCCTCCTTGAGCAGGACGGTCTCGATCTGGCTCGGGAACACGTTGACGCCGCGGATGATCAGCATGTCGTCGCTGCGGCCCTTGGGCTTGCGCATCCGGACGTGCGTTCTGCCGCAGGAGCACGGTGTGTAGTCGAGGTATGTGAGATCCCTTGTGCGGTACCGCAGCAGCGGGAACGCCTCCTTCGTGAGGCTGGTGAACACCAGCTCGCCGGTGGCGCCGGCGGGCAGCACCTCGCCGGTATCGGGATCGATGATCTCCGGGATGAAGTGATCCTCGTTGATATGCATGCCGTTCTGCTCGATGCACTCGAACGACACGCCGGGGCCGCTGGTCTCGGTCAGGCCGTAGATGTCAAACGCCTTGATGCCCAGACTCTTTTCGATGTCGCGCCGCATCTCCTCCGTCCAGGGCTCCGCGCCGAAAATGCCGGCCTTCAGGTCGATGTCGTCGGCGGTGAGACCCATCTCGTGCAGCGTTTCGCCCAGATACGCCGCATAGGACGGCGTGCAGCACAGGATCGTCGCGTGCAGATCGCGCATGAACTGGATCTGCCGCTCGGTGTTTCCGCTGGACATAGGCAGGGTCAGCGATCCGACTTTATGGGAACCGCCGTGCAGTCCCGATCCGCCGGTGAACAATCCATACCCGTAGCAGACCTGCACGACGTCCTCCCGGCTTCCGCCCGCCGCGACGATCGCCCGCGCACAGCAATCTTCCCAAAGGTCGATGTCCTTTTGCGTATAATAGGCGATAACGCGCCGCCCGGTGGTTCCGGACGTGGACTGGATCCGCACGCACTCGGAGAGCGGGACCGCCAACATTCCATAGGGGTAGGTTTCCCGCAGGTCGCTTTTGGAGAGGAACGGCAGTTTATGCAGATCCTCGATGCCGTGGATATCATCCGGCGTAACGCCTTTCTGATCCATCAGATTTCTGTAATACGGAACATGGTCATAGACGTGGCGGACCTGCCGCACCAGCTTTTCGGATTGCATCCGCCGCAGCTGT
>ONWP01000005.1 GCA_900321595.1 uncultured Eubacteriales bacterium | reverse complement strand
TGTCATACTTGACGCTGCCGGACGCCATGTCGATGGAGTTGATCGGGATCGTGATGCTGTTTTCAGCGACCCAGAGACCGAGCGCCAGAACCACGATGAAAAAGCCGAGGAACATGGAGAAGCTCTGCACCAGGAACGACATATTGTTGCGGTTGAGCAGATTCATGGAGATATCCGCCGCGGCATACGCTCTGCACTGCCCGGTCGAATCATAAACCGGTTCGTAGAAGGTGAGCAGCCAGCCGAACGTCTCGTCGGAAATGATCGGCTCTATGGGCTTGCCCTGCAGCAGGTCGGGCACATAGGGCATGAACGCGTCGTCAAAGTCAATGAAGTCGCCCAGGTTGCCGCCTTCAAGATCGGGCGTATCCAGGTCAAAGACGACGTGGCAGCCGTCCTCGCGGATCTGATAGACGTAAATATACTGAATATCCGGTGAGCTGTTATAAATGGCATAGAGACGGTTTTCAGTGTCGGCGTAGCTCTGCAGACTGTCGCCATCCCTGAAATACGTCTCGATCATATCGCCGTCGATCTCGGACGCGACAAGCTTCGCGATGCCTGCGCCGAGCCGTTTGTGGTCTTCGAGCGCGTTGTCCCGGTAAAGGTTGTACGCGGAAGCGAGCGCTCCCGCAGAGACGAGCAGGCTCGCGATCGCGATCAGCGCGGGAATCTTGATCCGGAGCGAGATGTGTCGAACCTTGCGCGATCGGATCTCACGTCGCATATCCTGGCTTAACGGCGCCTGCATCCAGCCGGCGAAGCGGATCTTTTCAAGAAGGGAATCCGGCAAAAAGCGCTGTGCCGCAAACGCCAGAAGGACGCCGATCGCCTTATCCGCAAGATCGACGATCATATTCGAGAGATAGATCGACGTGCTTTCACTGAGAATCCCGATTTTCAGAATGTACCGCGCCAGAGAGGAAATATTGTTTTCAGCAAAGCTGAAAGCGCCCATGAGCTTGGAAAGCGCGGCGCCGAGAATGCCGCCCAGTACAGCAAATACGAGAATCGCCGGGACAATCGTTTTTCCCTTTTTGAACCAGCCCCGATTGCTCATTATGCCGGCAGCCAGCGCGATGATGACGTTGAGTCCGCTGTAATACAGGCTTGCGCTGTCGAACGCGCCGCAGATCAGATTCGTCAGGAACGCTACCAGGATGCCCGGCAGGGAACCGCCTGTCGCCGCTGCGAGGATCGTACCGATCGAGTCAAAAAACACAGGCAAGCCAAGCGCCTTGGAGATCAGAACGCCGATCATGTTGACGGCGATACCGAAGACGCAGCATATGAGAAGCCATAACAGCTTTGATCGTCTTCTTGATTTAAGATCGAAACTTGTGTTTTCCATCAATTCAGCCTGCGCGCGTTGAACGCGGTTCGGTTCCTTCCTGCCGGTACGGCGATTTTACTTTTTCATTATATAAAACTATTCCTGATTTTCAAGCGTTTTTCTCAAAATACTGAGAAAAAAGAGGAGATTGCCTGATTATGATTCTGCAGAATGCAGCATTTTGAGCGTAGCGGAAATGATTTCATAGGAGTGCTTGAGCCTTGTATGGAATTCGCTCGCGTCCTTCTTCTCGATGTTGACAGGCTGGAGCGTCAGGCTTTCTCCGTTGACGCCGGCGCCAATCAGGACCTGTGAGAAGGCCGCCGTGCCCTCTGCGTTTTCCTTCATGAAATCATTGACGCACACGCCTTCACGGACGTTCAAAATGTTGAGCAGGTACCACGGGATCCGCAGCTCCGCGACGTTCTTTTTATAGGTGAAGTCGGCGACAGAGTTATACGCCTTGCTGTTCGGGTCAGTCGAGCCGAACAGGAGCGTGCCGGATTCGTTGATGATGGGCGGGATCGTCTCGCCTGTGGCCGGCAGCTGCAGCTCGCCTGTGACCCATTGCCGCTGAAGCGTGTACTCGCCGGTGTTTTTGACGCCGAAGTTGTCGTCGGTAATGATCCAGCCCATGATCCAGCCGTAGCGGTATTGGAAAAAGTCGTAGTACTCATCAACAAGCACCTTGGAATTCTCCTTGCCGTCAAGACAGATGATCATATCTGCCGGTTTGTCAAAGGAGAGTTTTTCCGCTTTGTATTGATCGCTGCCGACGCCGAGCGTGCTGACGGGAATGAAAAGCTTGGTGTTGTCAAATGTCTTTCGGCCTTTCAGCTTCGCGAAAAGATACAGGTATCCCTCGTCTGTCTTCGCGCTGATTGTTGCAGCGTCCGATTCGAGAACAACGTCTGCGTCCGTCCATTCGGATGTGTCGCCGTCTATCACGACTGTATCGTCCGCGCCCGGAAGCATTGCTAAAATGCCGTAATTCTGCTCGGCGCTCATGACGTTCGGGGTTCTCGTCGCAGGATTCTTCGCACCGTAACGGAAGGTGTTCCACGTCTGCTTAAACCATTCGTCCTGCCAGGAGAAGATCAGACTGCCCGCATAGCCGGATGAGGCGATATCGACGATCATGTTGCTGACGAACATCCCTTGTTCCTGCTCGGTAAGTCCGCCCTGATTGTAACCGAGCACGCTTTCGGAAGCTACGCCGCGCGAAGTCGGTACGCCGAACTCAGCGACGATGATCGGCACTGTGTACGCTTTTTTCAGATCCAGCAGGTATGCCTTATAGTTGTTCGGGCGATCTGTGAGCGGATCCGTGTAGCCGCTGTATTCCGGCTGATAGTTGATGAATTCCGGGTAGTACGGGTAGATATCCAGCGCGGCGAAAAGCCCGGCGAGGTACTTGTCGGTCCTTATGATGTTTTCCGTGTTGACCGCGGCCTGATCCTCCTCGGGATACGGCTCGTTTGTGTGTGTAAGCGGGTCGGTCGTCATCCAGTTCAGGAAAGAGACCGGCGTCTGCGCGCTGTATTTCTCTGTTTCGTGCGCGATCAGTGTGTTGCCGATCCGGCACAAAAAGGCTTCAAACGGCGCGGCCTCAGCGCTTGTTTTGAGATAATCTCCCTCATAGGCCGACTTGTCGGCGTGCTTGTTCGTCGCGTCGACAAAATCGGCGCTCCATTCAAGTCCGAGAATATATCCGACGAGCCATTTTGATACGTCGGCGCTGAAGGTTACGTTCGTCTGCTTGCCGTAGGTGATGCCCTTGCAGTTGCCGTGTACAACGTCCGAGATCTCACGCGCGGACTTTTCAAACGCTTTGATCACGACTTCGTCCGCGTCAAACGCTTCCATGGGGTAGTCCCACATGTAGTTTTCAGGGAACCAGATGCCGTGCATCAGATACAGCGGATCATCGCCATGCTGCGTGTTGTAATCGAGCAGCGCGGTGTAAAACTGCGGCGGCATCTCGGTGAATACACGTACCGTATTGGCGTGCATCTCCTTGATTTGCGTAAACCACTCGAGATACGTTTCATATGATACGTTCGGGTTATCCATATCGGTCGTCGCGTCGGAAAGTCCCATGTCGACGCCGCTTACGTAGAACGACCGCAGTGTGTCGCCGTCTTTTCTGTAAAAGACGCCGTCTTCACTGTCAGCGAAAAAAACAACATCAACGCCGCCCGTGTCGGGTGACGTCTTTGTCTTTTCTTCTATGTGAAACTCCGGCGCACTGTAGTCGGCGTTTAAAACGGTGTTGCCGTTCGCGTCGACGACCTCGTACTCCTTCTGCCCGCAGCCGGCCAGGATCGCTGTGATGGCTGCGAGCAGAACAGACAGAATGCATTTCGCGTATTTTTTCATTGATTCACCCGATTTCCGGCAGAGCATCCTTTAAGATGTAGTATGATTTTTTCAGTCTTTCATGTGAAGTGGGCTTCGTGCCCCACGGGGTGTAGGAGAACGTGCTTTCCATGGAGATTTCGTTGCCGGTTTTGCCCTGAATGCCGAATCCGACATGGAACTTGTCAAATACCGTCTTCGTGATCGACTGCTCGGTATAGAAATCGTTCATGATTCTCGAATTCGACGGATCCATGAAGTTGAGCAGCTCCCACGGGATGCGCAGCTCGATCACGCCGTCCTTCTCGTAAAAGTCTGAAAGGGAATAGAATTCGTCGCTTTCCGGATCAGAGATGCCGTAGGCCAGCTTGCCGGTCTCATAGGAAGCAAACGGGATCTCCTGTTTCGTGGAAGGCACGACCATATCATAACCGATACACATATTCATTTTATTGAAAATGCCGGAGTCCTTCGTTTTGTAATCGTCGACGTTCTTGACCATTTTGTACTGATAGCCGTAGAGGAAATAGAATACATCATAGTAGGCGTCGCACATGATACGGGAGTTTTCCTTGCCGTTGATGCTGATCAGGAAGTCCGCCGCGTCAGAGAACTTCACGTTGGTGCCTTTATATGTGGTGTTGCCCTGATTGGAGATGGTGTCGATCGGGATCAGGATCGTGTCCTTCTCGAAGTTGAAGCCGCTTGCCGGTTTGATCATGAAATAGACGTAAGCCTCGTCGTATTTCATGGAAAGCGTTCCCGCGTCATTTTTTACGACGACGTCCGTATCCTTCCACTCGTTTGGGACGCCGTTGATGACAGCACCGACGTGTTCTTCGCCCGGATCGAAGCAAAGGAGGCCGAACATCTGCTCGCAGGTCTGCACGTCAGACCAATAGGGTCGGCGTTCATAATCGTTGAACAGCTCGTTGTTCCACGTGCGCTTGAACCATTCGTCCTGCCATGCGAACACGATGCCGCCGGCGCACTTTGCTTTGTAGATCGAGCGGAACATATCGACAACAGCGTTGCCGGCGTCCGTCTCCTCCATCTTGCCCTGATTATAGTTCATCAGGCCCTCATGCGCCATGGCGCGCGCGGTGGAAACTCCGAATTCCGCGATGAGGATCGGCATGGTATGCGCCATCTTCAAATCCTTGAGATACGCTTCATACGGATTCTTTTTGCCGTCGTCGTCGACAAACGAAACGTAGTCTTTCTGCAGGTTCATCGAGTCAGGGTAGTAGGGATAGACGTGGTAGGACGCGAACATATTCGCCAGAAAGTTCGTTCTGGATTTGATGGCCTCGGTGTTCAGCGTCACGCTGTCCTCGTCAATGTACGGCTCCTCCGGATGCGTCAGGGGATCTGTCGTGACCCAGTTGGAAAACGCGATCGG
>ONWP01000191.1 GCA_900321595.1 uncultured Eubacteriales bacterium | reverse complement strand
GGAGACCGTTCTCTGATTCCGCAATCGCAATACAGGCTCTCGTTCGCGGGAGCCTTTTGATTTTACATTCACGCAGCAGTCAAGCTGTCCTCTCCCCTATGACAGGTTTTCAGGATCTGTCGCGCGCGAAAACCGGCGGTTTCCGCGCTTTGCAGCGCATGCGACAAAACGGGCGCAGTGTTGCAACACTTTCGGCAAATGTGTACAATTCGTGAATCAAATTTGAACTATCTTGTGACAGTTGCACAAAAAGTGTATCTTGTTCCCGAAAATAAAACTGTTTACAATGGAATCGTGATACGGGAGCGGCAGCTTGACTTTTTCGTGCCGATATCCCGTATGACCTCAAAAATCTACAGGAGGGTTCAAAATGAAAAAGGTACTTGCTGTTCTTCTTTCCTGCTTCATGGTTCTGACCATGCTTCCGATGGCCTTCGCGGCCGAGAAGACGGTCACGCCTGCGGACGGTTACGCTTCGTACGACGCCGACAAGGTCGCCGCGCCCGACGACGCGTATATCGCGGATCTGTCCTACGATCAGATCGCCGGCATCCTGTTCGACTGGCTCGACGCCAAGATCGAGGAAAAAGCGGCGGACTTCAACAATTTTGAAGTCGAAGCGTTCGGTCAGACCGTCGCGGTCGATCTGGACGTCCACGGCATCGACGGCCTGCTGCAGTACGTCGATCACCTGGCCGATCTGGGCGGCGACTTCGCGAATCTGGATACTGCCGCGCTGCAGGGTCTGTCCCGCGCCGGCGGCGACGTCAACCTGATCTTCGGCTTCATCGACTTCATGGCAGCCAACAGCGACGTGCTGGGCAAGGTCTTCAGCTGGACGCCCGAGACCGTCTTCGATTACGGCAAGGTCGGCGAATACATCGAGACGCTGCCCGCGGACAACGAGATCCGCGCCTTCTATGAGAATTATCTCATCGGCGGCGACATCCAGGCCAAGTTCGTGGCCGAGATCGCCCGCGAAATGGGCTACACGCCCGCCGAAGGCGAGACCTTTGACGAGATCATCAACAACGGCGTCAAGGCAAAAGCCGTCGAGCTCTTCGGCGACCTGCTCAGCGCGGAGAGCGTCGCGGCGCTGAACGACAACGCGCAGTTCGATCTGCGCACCACCGACGCCTACACGCTGGTCAAGAACTTCATCGGCCTGCTGCAGAACGACAACAAGGCCAAGTTTGACGACGTGCTCGCCGGCTTCCTCAAGGCGATCCAGGGCGCCGTCAAGGTCGTCAAGGACAACGTCAATCTGGAGCCCCCGACGGTCACGATCGGCGACCACGACACGGTCGTAGGCACCTATCATCCCGCCAGCGCCGAGCCCGCGGACTACATGCCCACCATCTACACAGGCACGATGTATAAGGCCGCCATCGACGCCGCGCTGGGCGAGAACAGCCCCGCAGCCGTGACCGATGAAGCGATCCCCGAGGACGTGGCGGCGCTCATCACCGGCGACGGCGCCGATCTGGACAAGGCGTTCGTCATGGTCGTCAAGCAGGGCGACGAGGTCCTGCAAAACATCACCCTCGACTTCGCCGACATCGAAGCCATGGCGAAGCAGGCCGCGCTTGAGATGGGCAGCCAGCTCGCCGCGCAGATGGGCGGCACGATCACCGACGTGGACGTGCAGTTCGCCTACAAGGCCTACGCCTCCGAGGACACCTACGTCATGCAGGTCAGCGTCACGAAGGTCGCCGCCTCCGGCACCATGACTTTCAACGGCATGACCATCCCCCTGAATAATCTCGACGTCTCCTCCGCCGTGCAGAACCCCGTCGCCACCATCGTGGTGAAGAACCTGAACGGCACCATCGAGGGCCTGGCGAAGATCAACGAGCTGATCGGCTTCATCGACACCGAGGCCGAGTACGACGCCGGTCTGCTGGACGTCATGGCGAACTATGACGAGTACAAGGGCGCCGTCGGTCAGATCAACCGCATCCTCTGCGACGCGCTCAAGAACCTCACCAGCGACGAGGGTTACGCCAGCCTCGGCCTTGTCGAGGGCGGCAACGAGAACCTGACCGCCAACCTGCAGAAGCTCTGCGACAAGGTCGCCGGCATGCTCGACATGGTCAAGCAGTACATCCCCAGAGACGAATTCATCGCTCTGGCCGACGCCGCGAATATCGGCGCGGGCTTCGCCTCCAGCCACGGCTTCAACGCCGGCATGATCTACGACATGGACTTCTCCTCCGTCGAGAACGCGCTGGTCTGCGGCATCCGCATCGGTTGCGATCTGCTGGTCGAGGACGATCCCGACAGCATCCTGTATGACTTCCATATGCGCGTGGAGGATCTCGACACCCTCGACGCCATGCTGGCCGCCGTCGACATGATCCTCGAGAAGGCGCTGGCGAAGATCGACATCGGCTACACCTACTCCGCGATCGACTACGCCGCCGTCGGTGAGGACGGTGCGAAGGACGCCGTGATGAGCAAGGTCGTCGACGTCCTGTACGCAGGCGCCGAGTGGGCCGTCGGCAAGGCCAACACCGTCGCCAACGAGCTGATCGGCAAGATCAACGAAAAGGCCGGTCTCGACATCGGCACCGTCGCCTTCAAGCTGGGCGTCGCCAAGTCCGACAGCTGGGAGACCACACTGAGCGCGCTCGTCGACCGCTTCATCGGTCTGACCAACGGCCTCGTGATCGCCTCCGGCGAGCTGGACGGCATGAAGAGCGTCTGGGGCCGCATCAACGGTCTGGCAAACGCCCTGCTGCCCATGAGCTCCATGCTCAGCGGCACCACCAATGTGGACACCATCGTCAACAACTACATCTTCGCGGACGCCACCGACGGCGACCTGACCGGTCTGCTGAGCCTCTTTGAGGTCAAGGACGACGCGCTGGCCGCGGGCGTGCCCGTGACGAAGGCGCTCATCAACGCCAGCGACTACATCGTGGATGCCGTGTTCCCCGACACCGTGCAGGCCGAAAACTACGAGCCCTCCCTGACGGTGCAGGAGACCTTCACCGGCTCCGCCAACGACGCCGTGATCGCCTCCAACAACATGAAGAGCATC
>ONWP01000068.1 GCA_900321595.1 uncultured Eubacteriales bacterium | reverse complement strand
TGGATCGAGACGCAGGTGCGCGCCGCGCAGGCCGACGGCAGGAAGATCATCGCCATGATGCATCATCATATCATGGAGCATTTCCCGCTGTAACAGCGCATCGACGGCTTTTACATCTGCGACAATTATAAGGATATCTGCAAAAAGTTCGCGCAGTGGGACATTCGCGTGACCTTCACCGGTCATCTGCATGTGAGCGATATCGCCGAATACAACGGTAAAAACAAGATCTACGACGTGACGACCGCCTCGCTGTCGAGCTATCCGCTGTCCTACCGGTACGCGTCCTTCACGGACGAGGCGATCACCTTCGAGAGCCGGTATCTCGAGTCGCTTGACGCGTCCCTGCTGCCGGAGGGCTACAGCGAAGCGCAGCGCGAGATGATCGCGAACGACCCGATCGGGTACGCGAACGGCTGCCTGACAGACTCGCTGGTCGTGGATTACATCAACGGCTTCGTGGAGCCCGACGCGCTGATCGGCAAGCTCGGTCTCGAGCCGGATTCCGTGATCGCGGAGCTGATCCGCCGCATCATGCCCGAGGTGATGCTGCCGCTGTACGGCGAGGGCAACACGGTCCAGACGCAGGCTGAGGCGCTGGGCGTCGAGCTGCCCGCCAGCGATTACGAGACGGTCGGCGATCTGATCACGGCGTTCTTCGCGGCGTTTACGCGCGGCGACGAGAACGTCGGCGGCAACAGCCCCGAGGGCAAGCTGTTCCTGGACGCCGCGTACACGCTGTTCGCGACGAAGCTGGCGCAGGAGAGCGACGTCGTGCGCGTCGCGCTCGCGACGAAGATCGCCGCGCAGCTCGGGCTCAAAACCATAGACAACGCGCTGACGCGCACCGCGATCGACCTGCTGCTGATGAATCTGCTGGTCGACAAGGCGCCCGCGGACAACGACCTGACGATCCCCGGTTACGGCGTGAAGCGGACGGCGTCGCTCTGGAACCGGCTGACGAGCTTCCTGCGCAGGGTGTTCGACTTTATCAGACGCGTCCTCGCGTTCTCCTTCGCCGGCGCGGCTGACGCGACCGTCAGCTGAAATACGCGAAAAAACGACAGCCCCGACCATCCCGGCCGGGGCTGCTTTGCGATTAAATTTACTGCGCCGTGAATTTCAGCGTGAGCTTGTCGCTCTTGAGGTGATAGGCGCTGACGGCGCGGACGGTGAGCGTATAGGTCTTGCCCGACTCGAGCGTATCCGTACCGATGCGGAAGTCGGCGGTGTCGTCCTCGTCGATGACGAAGTAGTCGTCGATGAACGTGTCGTTCACCAGCGTCTTGCCCTTCTCGTCCTTGATCGTCACCTTGTAGTCGTGAACGATGTAGTTGCAGTGCGCCTCGCTGAAGGAGACGACCCATTCGCCGG
Organism: uncultured Eubacteriales bacterium; assembly: GCA_900321595.1. GTDB lineage: Bacteria > Bacillota > Clostridia > Oscillospirales > Acutalibacteraceae > UBA1081. Next base: position 896 of record ONWP01000068.1, on the reverse strand, counting down.
CGTCGTTCCTGTACGCCGTGGCGGAGGCGTCCTCCGGGAAGACGGGCGCGCTGTCGTGCGCCTTCATATTGCGCCAGGTGTAGGCGTAGGTGGAGGGATCGTTCACGTTCTCGATATAGTAGTCGTTGAAATACGTGTCGGAGAGCAGGTCGTACTCGCGGATGCGCACGCTGCCGTTGGAATCGGCCTCGATGACGCACATCTGCGCCGCCGGATCGTAGCCGTCGGGGTGCTGCCCGGGGATGTAATTCTTGTCCAGCTCAAAGGTCGCCATCGCGCCGCAGCCCACGGACGTATAGGTCGTCTGGATGATGCTGCGCGGGTCGTTCATCGGGAAGTGGGAGTGGCCGGAGAAGTCGACGACGGAGTTGTGGCCGTTGAGCACGAGGTTGACCTGCGGATCGCCCCAGAACGTGGAGCCGTAAACTGTTCCCCAGGGGTGCGGATGCTGGAAAACAAAGACGGGCTTGCCGTTCGCTTTTGCTTCCGCGGTCTTGATCGAGTCGGAGAGCCATTTCAGACTGCCGGGCGTGAAGGTCCATTCTGTCGCGCCGCGCGTGCCGGAAAAGGCGATCAGAGAAAAGCCGTTGACCTCCGTCACGGTGTCGGGGTCGTGTCCGAAGTATTTGAGGAAATACTCGCGATAGTTGTCGTCCTTGAATTCATGGTTGCCGTGGATATTGAGCAGGACGGTATCCTCGCGGACATGCTCGTTGAGCGTCGCCGCGTACCGGGCATAATCGCCCTCGCCGCCGACGCTGGAGAAATCGCCCAGACCGATGATCACGTCAACGCCGGGGTAGGTCTCATCGTTGTCATACAGCGCATAGGCGGTATCGACGGCGTCCGCCACATGGTGGTTCTGGTTGTGGGTATCGGTAAACGCTACGATGCGG
>ONWP01000032.1 GCA_900321595.1 uncultured Eubacteriales bacterium | reverse complement strand
GTGTGATGCGGGAACTGGTTGTCGATGCCGCCGCAGTGGATGTCCAGATGCTCGCCGTTGTTCTTTAGGCTGATGGCGCTGCACTCGATGTGCCAGCCCGGATAGCCCAGCCCCCAGGGGCTCTCCCACTTGAGCTCCTGGTCGTCAAACTTCGACTTGGTGAACCACAGGACGAAGTCGGTCTTGTTGCGCTTGTTCGCATCCACACCCACGCTGTCCCGGACGCCCTGCTGCAGGTCGTCCGCGTCAAAATTGTGGAAGACGTAGTACTCCTTCAGCTTTGAGGTGTCGAAGTAGACGTTTCCGCCGGCGACGTAGGCGTACCCCTTGTCGAGCAGGCCCTGCACGAGCGTGATCATCTCGTCCACGCACTGCGTCGCGGGCTCCACCACGTCGGGGCGCTTGATGTTGAGGTGCGCGCAGTCGGCGAAGAACGCGTCGGTGTAGAACTGCGCGATCTCCAGCACGGACTTGTGCTCGCGGCGCGCGCCCTTGAGCATCTTGTCCTCGCCGGTGTCGCCGTCCGAGGACAGATGCCCCACGTCGGTGATGTTCATCACGCGGTTCACGTCGTACCCGGCGTAGCGCAGATACTTTTCCAGCACGTCCTCCATGATGTAGGTGCGCAGATTGCCGATGTGCGCGAAATGGTATACGGTGGGGCCGCAGGTGTACATATTCACCCGTTTGCCCTCGTAGGGGACGAAATTCTCTTTCCGGTGCGATGCGGAGTTATATAATTGGATCAACGTTCTGACTCCCTTCCTCTGAAATCTCCTGCGCGTGGATCGTCAGCAGCTCCTCCATCTGACGCACGCGGTTCTGCAGCCGCTCGATCTCCTGCCAGACGGGGTCGGGGATGTGGATCTGATCCAGATCGTCCACGCGGATCCCGTCGAGCCGCACGACCCGCGCCGGAATGCCCACCGCCGTGGCGTTGGCGGGGATATCCTTGAGCACCACCGAGCCTGCCGCGATTTTCACGTTGTCGCCGATGTTCACGGGGCCCAGCACCTTCGCGCCGGCGCCGACCATCACGCCGCTGCCCAGCGTCGGATGGCGCTTGCCGACGTCCTTGCCCGTGCCGCCCAGCGTCACGCCCTGATAGATCGTCACGTCGTCGCCGATCTCAGCCGTCTCGCCGATGACGACGCCGGTGCCGTGGTCGATGAAGAACCGCCGGCCGATCGTCGCGCCGGGGTGGATCTCAATGCCCGTGCGACGCACGGCGCGCTGCGAGATCCAGCGGGCGCAGAACATCATGCCGCGGGTGTGGAACCAGTGCGCCCGGCGGTAGGCGCGTATAGCGCGCAGGCCCGGATACAGCAGCAGGATCTCCGCCGGCGTGGCCGCCGCGGGGTCGCGCGCGCGGACACAGGCGATATCTTCTCGCAAACGATCAAACATAGACAAAACCTCAAGCAACAGAATGACAGAGTATATTATAAACGATTGATTCGCAAAAATCACTATCAAAACGCAACTTTTTCATTTTTTTCTGAAAGTTTTTCGGATAAAGTTCAAAAAAGGACTTGATTTTCACGTTTCGATGGGTTATAATGTCGCAGACATCTGAACAGGGATGCTTAGCTCAGTTGGTAGAGCTTCCGCTTGACGTGCGGAAGGTCAGCGGTTCGAGTCCGTTAGCATCCACCAAAAAAAAGAATGGAGCGCCGCTTCGTTCTTTTTTTTATCCAAGCCGAAGGATCGGCATGTCATCTCGCGTCAGCGAGCATGTAATCGCCGCAGGCGTATGGCATCGCGCGAGGCGCGGATTCCCATCCTTCGGATCGATCACATACAGGTCTGACGCCCTGATTCCATACCGACCCTCGGTCAGATTACATACCGCCTGCGGCGGATCTCCTGCAAGGCTGCGCTTTGATTCTATTTATGACATTAAAATATGAATGGGAACAACGGGCGGACGGGCGGCTTCGCTTCATCAGGCGCGGCGCCCGAGATGACTTCATTCGGACGAAGCCCGTCTTCACGCGAACGCTCTGTTTTTCATTCTTTCCCGACACTTGATTTTCACAGGGATTCTTGTTATAATGATGCTGATGCGAGCGCCGTAATTGCGTCGGCAGAGATCCCGACAAACATGATCGGCCCGGTTACAAGCGCAACGACAGTTTGCTGAACAGGAAAGGAGCGTCTATGGCGTTGTTGATCAAAAAGATCGTATCGTTTTTTCTGTCCGTGATCATACTCCTGGGACTGTACAGAGGTGGAATCGAGATGAAAAACGAAATACCGGTACCCGAGGTGCGTCTGTCCGCCGAAGAGATCACGACCGGCTATACGGTCATGGTGCCGATGCGCGCGGGAAAAATGCGGTTCAACCGCGTTTCCTTTTCTTATGAGACCACGGCGGCCGTTCGCGTGATCGTCACGTACAGGATGGGCGTGAAAACGGTCGAGGAAGAGCTGCTGCTGAGCTCGAAAACCTACAGCGCGTCCATGCTGCTCGACGGCTATCTTGCGCGCAGGACCGCGTCTCGCCTGATCTCCGTGCATTTTGAACCCGTCGTCGCGGGGGAACGCTGTGTACTCAGCGTTTCGGACTTCGTCTGCGGGTTGCAGAAACCGCCAAAAAAAGACGTTCTGTTCATCGAAAACGATCGTTACAAGGCGGGCGTCAGTCTGAAATGGGGCGGCGGGCTCTCGTGGTTTGAGGACAAGGCGAACGGCGACTACGGAAATCTGCTGAACAGTCATGACACCGGCCGTCTTGTGCAGCAGTCCTATTACGGACCGTCGGAGATCGAGGGGTATGAAAACGGTGTGTACGGCGATACCGTATGGGGCTACAATCCCGTGCAGGGCGGCGACCAGTACGGCAACGCCAGCAAGCTTGTGGCCGTCGAAAAAAGCGAGGACGAGATCCGCGTCGTCTGCCGTCCGCTTGACTGGGCGCAGAACAATATGTTCACACAGACGTATTACACAAGCGTGTACAAGCTGACGGACAAGGGACTGACCGTAAAGAATACGGCGGTGGATTTCCTGCAGACGCCGTGGACGGACCGGGGACAGGAGCTCCCGGCGTTTTACACCGTCAGCGCGCTCGGCAGCTTCTGGTTCTACGACGGCGATCAGCCGTGGACCGGCGATGCGCTGCGCGTGGAGCGGGATCTGCCGTTCTGGGGCGGAAAACCCGCGTTTCAGCTGAAGGACGGCAATACCGAAACGTGGTGCGCGTGGACGGACGACAGCGGCTACGGCGTGGGACTGTTCACGCCGAAAGCGACGTCTCTGCTCGCGGGCCGGTTTCTGTATGACGGTTCCGCCGACGCGAAGGCAAACGCCACAAATTACGTCGCCCCGCTCGGCGTTTTCGCTCTGAAATTCGACGAACCGCACAGCTATTACTACTACCTGACGGCGGGGAGCGTGGATCAGATCAGAAGCACCTTCAGCGAAAACGACAATCTGGTGGGCGGCAATTTCAGACGCGTTTTCCCCGATATGGGCGTATGCGACCCGCACGTGCATATTTTTGAGGGCAAGGCCTATCTGTATTCCAGTCACGATTACGGCCCCGGTCAGCCGATCTACCGCATGGACGACTGGCGCGTGTTTTCTTCTGACGATCTTGTCAACTGGAAGCTGGAATTCACGCTTCATCCCGAGGACACCTTCCTCGGAACGGATCGGGAATGCTACGCCACCGATGCGGCGGAACGAAACGGCAAGTATTATCTCTATTTCTCCGACCAGCAGCGCTGCACCGGCGTCGCGGTCAGCGAAAACGGCCCCGGCGGCCCCTATGTCGACGCGCTCGGAAAGCCGCTGCTGCCGCAGGGGCTTGTGGATACCGCCTGCTATGACCCGACGGTATTCATCGACGATGATGAAAATAAAACGCCGTATATCATGTTCGGCTATACGGTCGTCGGCAAACAATATTATATCGCGCGGCTGAACGAGGATATGATCTCGCTGGCGGAGGAGCCGAAGGCGGTCGATATCATCAACGGCTGGGAGAACGACGCGTGCTGGATCAGCAAATGGGGCGATACCTATTATCTGAACTCGCATGGCGGCGAATAC
>ONWP01000073.1 GCA_900321595.1 uncultured Eubacteriales bacterium | reverse complement strand
GAGTCGATGTTGATCTTGCAGACGGCGCGCTCCGCGGCCTTGCGCAGCTCGCTCTCGGGGATGCCGATGGCGCCGGGCATATTGCCGCCGAAGCGGTTGATCTTCTCCACGAACTCCTGCGGGACGCTGGACGCGCCGTGCAGCACGATCGGGAAGCCGGGCAGACGCCGCGCGACCTCCTCAAGGATGTCGATGCGGAGCTTGGGATCCTGACCGGGCTTGAACTTGTACGCGCCGTGGCTGGTGCCGATGGCGATGGCGAGGGAGTCGACGCCGGTGCGGGTGACGAATTCCTCGACCTGATCGGGGTTCGTGTAGGCGCTGTCCTCGGCGCTGACCTGCACGTCGTCCTCGACGCCGGCGAGCGTGCCCAGCTCGGCCTCCACGACGACGCCGTGCTCGTGGGCGTACTCGGCGACCTTGCGGGAGACCTCGACGTTCTCCTCAAAGTCGTGGCTCGAGTAGTCGATCATGACGCTGGTGAAGCCGCCGTCGATGCAGCTCTTGCAGATCTCGAAATCCGCGCCGTGATCCAGATGCAGCGCGATGGGCAGGCCGGTCTCCTCCACGGCGGCCTCGACGAGCTTGACGAGGTACCTGTGGTTGGCGTACTTTCTGGCGCCGGCGCTCACCTGCAGGATCAGGGGCGCGTTCAGCTCCTTGGCCGCGCCGGTGATGCCCTGGATGATCTCCATGTTGTTGACGTTGAAGGCGCCGATGGCGTAGCCGCCGTCATAGGCCTTTTTGAACATTTCCTTTGTTGTTACGAGTGGCATTTTTATCTCCTCCTGAAATTGATTCTGAAAGGGCGTGCGCCCTGTTGATACGTTTTTACAGCGCGGCGATCAGTCCGGCGGAGAACCGCAGGATCGTTCTGGCCTCCGCGGCGGAAACCTTCCCGTCCCCGTTGAGATCGCAGCATTTGATCGCGCTGTCGCTGAGCGTCTCCAGCCGCGCCGAGGCCCGCAGCGCGATCCGGGCGTCCGCGGCGGTCACCCTGTCGTCGCCGTTGGCGTCGCCGGGTTTGGTGCAGACCGCGTTCGCGTACATGTACCCTTCCTTGATGATCGACATCGTCCCGACGGGCTTCCCGCCTGACACGTTCACCTTGAAGGAGCGCTTCCCGTTGGGGTTCTCGATCATAAATACCGTTTCGAGCACGGACGTCATGGCGTTCGCCTTGCCCGACAGCCCCTTGACCTCGTTCGAATACTGTGTCCACAGGCTGTCGACCTTGTCAATTCCGCTCTGTCTGCTGTTGAATTCCCGATCGGTCAAAAAATCCCGGAAGACCATAGTGCCGGCGCTGAACGTGAGGCGGAAGGCCTTGGCGGCCGTGATCCCGCGTTTATAGCGCAGCACACAGATCGCCTCGCCGTGATGGGAACCGGAGCCCTGGATCCCGGACGCGTAGCCGGAATCGATATAGATCTCATTGCCGATGATGTACACGCTGATATGCGCGGACAGCGCTTCGCTCCAGAGGATCACAGGCGTGACGCAGGTCGAGATCAGGCAGCTGTCGCGGGAAACGTCGTTGTCCGCGACGGCGACGTTCAGATAGCCGTCCGCGTCGCCGTAGAACGCCAGAAGCTCCCGCTTACCGTCGCCGTCAAGGTCGGTCGCGGCCGCGTAATAGATCCCCAGATCTGCCTTTGCCGGTTTCGCGTAATTCGTCAGCGTGCGGTCGACGGGACCCGTGATCGGCACATCAAGCGCCTTCGCCAGATCCGCCGCCGTGTACGCACCTGTCGAGGCTGCCGTCTGACTGCCGGGGAAGAAATGCAGCCCGTCGCCCATGCCGGCCATCGCCGGCACGCACAGAACAGCCGACGCGCATACGAGCGCGAGCAGAACAGAAAGAACCTTCGCGGTTTTTTTCATAGGAACCTCCTCACGAACCGTAGGTCGAGCTCATATCGCCCTCTACGCTCTCGACGACGTTCGTCTTGGCCTTGCTGGTCTGACGGCGGCGCGTCAGCTCCGCGAGGTACAGATCCTCGTCCAGCGGCAGCGTGACGGTCTTGTCCAGCCAGGAGGACAGATACGCCGCGTTGCACAGCGTCAGGCCGTTGATGCCCTCGACGCCCTCCGCGATCAGCGGCGTGCCGTGCAGGATGTGGTCGGCGAAGGCGTTCGTCACGCCCGCGTGCTGCGGGTTTTCGCCGTCGGTCTCCACGGGGACGACCTTGCCGTCCGGGCGGCCGAAGCCGTTGGGCGAGCCCGCGCAGTGGGACGGGATGGACTCCTCGAGCTCATAGACCTCGATCTCGCTCGCGGTGCAGATGATGCGCGCCTTGTCCATGGTGATCTCCAGACGGTTGTCGCCGGGGCAGTCGCCGGTCGTCGTGATGAACACGCCCGTCGCGCCGTTGGCGTACTCCGCGTAGATCGTCACGTCGTCCTCGACCTCGATGTCGTGCCAGCGTCCGTTGTGGCAGAACGCGCGCACCTTGACGGGCATGCCGCAGATCCACTGCCACAGGTCCAGGTTGTGGGGCGCCTGATTCATCAGCACGCCGCCGCCTTCGCCGTCCCAGGTAGCGCGCCATCCGCCGGAATTATAATACGCCTGGGTGCGGTACCAGTCGGTGATGATCCAGTTCACGCGCCGGATCTGGCCGTAGACGCCGCTCTGGACGAGCTCGTGCGCCTTGCGGTAGATGTGATTCGTGCGCTGGTTGAACATGATCGCGTAGGTCTTGTCCTGCTGCTTCGCGAACTCGTTGAGCTCCCGGACGGCCTTCGTGTAGACGCCCGCCGGCTTCTCGCACAGCACGTGCAGACCCTTCTCGAGCGCCATGCGCGCCATGGGAGGATGGAAGTAGTGCGGCGTCGCGATGATGACCGCGTCCACGAGGCCGCTGTCCATGAGCGCCTCGGCGCTGTCGAACGTCGCGAGCGCCGGAAGCTGCTCCTTCGCCCAGTCCAGACGGTCCTGCTTCACGTCACAGACCGCGGTGAGCGTCATCTGACGGATCTTCCCGTCCTTGTACATGTTCAGGTGGCTCGAGCCCATGTTGCCCACGCCGATGATGCCGTATCTGACGGTTTCGTTCATTTTTACGTCCTCCTTTTACCAGATCGCGCGGGTCGCCGTATCCTTCAGGCAGCTCGCGAGGAAATCGTCCACGGCGATCGCGCCCAGGTCGCCCTCGCCGCGCTTGCGCACGCCCAGCGTGCCGTCCTCGGCCTCCTTGTCGCCGACGATGATCATGTACGGGATCTTTTCCATCTGCGCCTGCCGGATCTTATAGCCGGTCTTTTCGCTGCGCTCGTCCACCGTGACGCGCAGGCCCGCTTCGCTGAGCTTCGCGCAGACCTCGTTCGCGTAGGCGTGGTGCCGGTCGGCGATGGGCAGGATGCGCACCTGCTCGGGCGCCAGCCACAGCGGGAACGCGCCCGCGTACTTCTCGATGAGCAGCGCCAGCGTGCGCTCGTAGCAGCCAATGGACGTGCGGTGAATGATGAAGGGATTCTTCTTCTGTCCGTCCGCGTCGGTGTACTCCATGCCGAACTTCTCGGCGATCATGGGGTCGATCTGGATCGTGATGAGCGTGTCCTCCTTGCCGAAGACGTTCTTGATCTGAATGTCCAGCTTCGGGCCGTAGAACGCCGCTTCGCCGATGCCGACCTTGTAGTCCACGTGCAGATCCTCCAGGATGCGCTTCATCAGTCCCTGCACGTTGTCCCATTCCTCGGGCGTGCCGATGTACTTCTCCCGGTCGTTCGGATCCCACTGGCTGAACCGGTAGGACACGTCGTCGATCAGGCCGATCGTCTTCAGGCAGTACATCGCCAGCTCCAGACAGCGCCGGAACTCGTCCTCGAGCTGATCCGGGCGGCACATCAGGTGTCCCTCGCTGATCGTGAACTGGCGCACGCGGATCAGGCCGTGCATCTCGCCGGAGGCCTCGTTGCGGAAGAGCGTGCTCGTCTCGTTGTAGCGAAGGGGCAGGTCCTTATAGGATCTGGGCTTGTTCAGATACGCCTGATACTGGAACGGGCAGGTCATCGGCCGCAGGGCGTAGACGTCCTCCTCGTCGGCCTTGTCGGGGTCGCCCAGGATGAACATGCCGTCGCGGTAGTGATCCCAGTGGCCGCTGATCTTATAGAGGTCGCTCTTGGCCATGTAGGGCGTCTTCGTAAGAAGCCATCCCCTGCGCTGCTCCTCGTCCTCGACGAAGCGCTGCAGCAGCTGGATGACGCGCGCGCCCTTGGGCAGCAGGATCGGCAGGCCCTGCCCGATATAGTCCACGGTCGTGAAGAAGCCAAGCTCGCGGCCCAGCTTGTTGTGGTCGCGCTTGCGCGCCTCCTCCATCTGCACCAGATGCTCCTCCATCTGGCTGGCCTTCGTGAACGCCGTGCCGTAAACGCGCTGGAGCATCTTGTTCTTCTCGCTGCCGCGCCAGTAGGCGCCGGTGGTGCTGGTGAGCTTGAACGCCTTGATGCGCCCCGTGTCGGGGATGTGGGGGCCGGCGCACAGCTCGGTGAACTCGCCCTGTTTAAAGAAGCTGATCGGCTCGCCCTTGTCGGCATGCTCGCGGATGAGCTCGACCTTGTAGGGCTCGTCCGCCTTTTCCATCATGGCGATGGCCTCGTCCGGGGGCAGCTCGAACCGCTCCAGCGGCAGTGCCTCCTTGACGATCTTCTTCATCTCGGCCTCGATCTTTTCGAGCACATCCTGCGTGAAGGGCACGTCCACGTCGAAATCATAGTAAAAGCCGTCGTCGATCGCCGGGCCGATGGCGAGCTTCGCCTGCGGATACAGGCGCTTGACGGCCTGCGCCAGCACATGGCTGGCGGTGTGCCGGAACGCCCTGCGCCCGTCCGGGTCGTCGAAGGTCAGCACGGCGAATTCGCAGTCCTTTTCGATGGGGGTGCGCAGGTCGCACGCCACGCCGTCGATCTTCGCGAGGCAGGCGGCCTTGTAAAGGCCCGCGCCCAGACTCTTCGCCACATCCATCGCCGTGACGCCCGCGTCGAATTCGCGCACGTCGCCGCCGGGCAGTGACACTTTGATCATATTATCATTCCTCCCTTAACAAAACAAAAAGCTTCATCCCGGAAAACGGGATGAAGCAAAAAACTCCACGGTTCCACCCGCATTACGGGCAAACGCCCGTCGCTCTTACGACAGAATAACGCCTGTCACACGTCCGACTTACGGCGCACGCCTTTCGCCGGCTCTCGGGAGCGGTAGGCTCTGCGCAGCGCGGCTGCTTCCCTTCCACCAAGCGGAAAGCTCTCTGAAAACCACGAAACGCGCCCGTCTCCGTCATCGATTTACTCTATTATACCCGAAAACCGCGTTTTGTCAAGCGTTCCCGGCAAGATTCCGACTTCCTTCCGTTTTTCTGCAGCGGGATTCCGCCGTAATTGACAAACCGCGGCGGAACCGTTATAATAAGTCCCATGCGAGGTGATCCCTGTGAACGACTTCATACTTCGTAAAGCGGAAGCGCGCGACGCGGCGCGCATCGCCGAGCTGCTGGTCGATATCGCGCGGCTGCACCACGAGGCGCGGCCGGACGTCTTTTCGGACGCCGGGCCGAAGCACGACGAGGCGGATGTGCGCCGGATGATCCTGTCGGGAGAGGAACGCATCGCGGTCGCCGCCGACGGGGACGACCGCGTGCTGGGCTACGCCATCGCCGTGATCCGGGACGTGCCGGCAGACGGCCTGATCATGTCCCGGCGGATCTACTACATCGACGACCTGTGCGTGGACGCGAAGGCGCGCCGCGGCGGGATCGGCAGGGCGCTGCTGGCCTATTGCCGCCGGGAGGCGGCTGAACTGGGCTGCACCGGCGTGGAGCTCAACGTCTGGGCCTGCAACCGGGACGCCGTGGCCTTCTACGAGCGCTGCGGCATGACGGTCCAGCGGCAGATCATGGAGATCGCGCCCGATGCAGGATAAGCCGAAGACGCGCCGGATCGGGCTGATCGACGCGCTGCGCGGCGCGGCGGTGCTCATGATGCTCGTTCACCACACGCTGTACGATCTGGCGGATTTCGGCTTCATGACGCGGGAGGCCTTCGAGCATCCGGCGGTCTCCGCGCTGCAGGTGACCTGCGCGACCACGTTCGTCCTGCTCTGCGGCGTCAGCAGCAACCTGTCGAAGAGCAATTTCAAGCGCGGCCTGATCACCGCGGGCGTCGCGCTCGGGATCAGCGTCGTCACGTATATCATCGGGATGCCCATCCTGTTCGGCGTGCTGCACCTGCTGGCCGTCTGCATGCTGCTGTACGCGCTGACAGAGAAGCTCCTCGTGAAGCTCCCCGCCCTGCCCGGGACGCTCGTCTGCGCCCTGCTGGCGGTGCTTTCGAAGCTGGCGACAGAGCGCCTCGCGGTCGATACGCATTATCTGTGGCTCCTTGGCTGGACGTACGACGGCTTCGTCAGCTACGACTACTTTCCGCTGTTCCCGTGGCTGTTCGTCTTCCTGACGGGCGCGTTCGCGGGCAGGCTGATCCTGTCCCGCCCCATTCCGGAGCGCGTGTACGCGCTGCGGTGCAGGTGGCTCGAGTTCATCGGCAGGCACGCGCTGGTGATCTACGTCGTCCACCAGCCGCTGCTGTTCGGGCTGTTCACGCTGCTCGACCGCGTTTTTCATTAAGCAACCATTTTCATAGAGGTGTGATATGTTATCCAAACGTCGCGCCGGCGTGCTCATGCACGTCAGCTCTCTGCCCTCGCCCTACGGCGTCGGCGTCTTCGGCGGTGAGACGCTGCATTTCATCGACAAGCTGCAGCAGATGTCCTTCCGCTTCTGGCAGGTGCTCCCCTTCAACCCGATCGACGAGACCGGCTCGCCCTACCGCAGCGAATCGGCCTTCGCCGGGAACCTGCTCTTCATCGACCCGGCGACGCTGGCGAAGGACGGCTACTGCACCGAGGCCGAAGCCCGCGAAAACGAGTACCCCGGCTCCCCGTACACGGCCGATTACGGCTTCGCGCTGGAAAAGCGGCTCGCGCTGCTGCGCCGGTGCTTCGACCGCATGACGGCCGAGACCGCCGAAAAGGTCCGCGCCTTTGAGCAGGCGCGCCCTTGGGTCGGCGAGTACGCGCTCTACAAGGCGATCAAGGAGACGCAGGACGACGCGCCGTGGTGGACGTGGCCGGAGCAGTACCGGCGCTTTGCGATCGCGTGGGAGAACCGGCGCGACCTCGAGGAGCGAAGCGCGTTCTATAAATTCTGCCAGTACCTCTTCTGCACCCAGTGGGAGCGCGTCAAGGCGTACGCCCACAAGCACGAGGTCGCGGTCATCGGCGACATGCCGATCTATCTTGCGCCCGACAG
>ONWP01000354.1 GCA_900321595.1 uncultured Eubacteriales bacterium | reverse complement strand
GTCGCTCTCGCCGTTGAGCAGGGGCTTTGCGCGCAGCTCGGCCAGCGTGTGTCCCGTCACGGGCAGGAAGGTCCCGTCCGCGAAATCCACGTCGGCGTTGTGGTTCAGCACCGGCACGCCGTCCGCCGTCATGCGCACGTCGGTCTCCGCGCCGCCGGAGCCGTGCTTCGCCGCTTTTCGGAACGCGAGCTCCGTATTCTGCTGATAGATTCCGCTGTAGCCCCGGTGCGCGATCATGCAGGGCTCCTTTCGCGCCGGTCCGCCGGTGAAAAGGCCGCCGATCAGCGTCAGGATCGACATCAATGAGGCCGCAACCATCTTAAAAAACAACTGAATCGTCATATTGCCGCTCCTCCTGCTTTCATCAGTCTGTGTTTATTCCGTTTCCACGCCCATCAGCCGCAGCGCTTCCTTCGCGGCGGCCTGCTCGGCGCGCTTCTTGCTGGTGCCCGAGCCCGAGGCGATCACGTTGGAGTTGAGATAGACCTCCACGGTAAACTCCTTGCAGTGATCCGGGCCGGATTCCGCGACGACCATGTATTCGAGCGTCTCGCTGTGGTTGCGCTGGATGATCTCCTGCAGCAGGGACTTATAGTCCGTGATCGGCATGGAATCCTGCGTCACCCGGGTGACGTAGCTGAGCACAAATTCCCGCGTCCGCTCGAGCCCGGCGTCCAGATACATGGCGGCGATCAGCGACTCGAACGCGTCCGCCAGGATCGACGGCCGGTGACGGCCGCCGGTCAGGGCCTCGCCCTTGCCGAAGCGCATATACTCGCCCAGCTCGATCTCCTGCGCGAATTCGCTCAGCGTCTTTTCACAGACGCGCACCGCGCGCATCTTCGTCAGCTCGCCCTCCGGCTTCTCCGGATACGTGCGAAAGAGATAATCCGCCGTGATCATGCCGAGTACGGAATCCCCGAGGAACTCCAGCCGCTCATTGAAGAGCACGTGCTCGTGGTTTTCGTTGGCAAAGGACGAGTGCGTCAGCGCCGTCTCAAGCAGTCTGCGGTCGCGGAAGGTATACCCGATCCGCTTTTCCAGTTCACGGATTCCCTTCATCTGACGCACCTCCAGTTGTCTGTATGCTTTCCCGGATCGTCTCCACCACGCGCTGCTCCGCCATGCGCCTAGCCTGCGCGATCGTGTTCGCGAACGTCTGAGCGTCCGCGGAGCCGTGCGCCTTTATGACCGGCGCGTTCAGGCCCAGCAGCGGCGCGCCGCCGTAGCTCTTCGCGTCCAGCTTGCGGCCGAGCGCCTCGAATCCGCCCTTGACGAAAAGCGCGCCGATCAGCGTGACCGGGTTCTTTTTCAGAATGCGTTTGATATTGGCGGACATCATCTTCGCGGTGCCCTCATAGGTTTTCAGGAAAATATTCCCGGTAAAGCCGTCGCAGACCACCACGTCGCACACGCCGAACGGGATGTCCCGCACCTCCGCGTTGCCGATGAAATGCAGACCGCTCTGCTGCAGGAGCTTATACGCCTCCACCTGCAGATCTGTCCCCTTGTGCGGCTCAACGCCGATATTGGCGATACCCACCGCCGGACGCTCGACGCCCATGATCTTGTTCATATAGACGCTGCCCAGCGTCGCGAACGTCACCAGATCCTGCGGGATGCAGACGTTGTTCGCGCCGGAATCCATCAGCAGGACCGGCTTTGTATCCGTCGGCAGAAGCGCGCCGATCCCGGCGCGGCGGATCCCCTTCATCCGTTTGACGATGAAGGTGCCGCCGACGGTCAGCGCGCCGGTGGAGCCCGCGCTCACGAACGCGTCGCCGCGTCCCTCCTTCAGCGCCTTGAGTCCCAGCGCCATGGAGGAATCCCGTTTGGATTTGATGACGCACATGGGGTCGTCGTCCATTTCGACCGAAACAGGCGTGTCGATGATCTCCACACCCTCGAGCGAGCGTCCGCATTTCCGCGCCGCAGCGCGGATCGCCTCCGCGTCGCCGCAGAGCGTCAGCGCGATATCTGACGCGTCTCTTGCCGAGAGCGCGCCCTCCACGATCGCGTCCGGCGCGTTGTCTCCGCCCATCGCGTCCGCGATGATCCTGATCTTATCCATTGTTGATCTCCGGCAGCACCGTCGTCTCATAGAGCGAGAGACTGCGCTTCGCCAGCTCCTCATATCGTTCTTTTTTATTTTTGCGCCCGCGCTTGCCGTTCTGCGCGTCTTCCGACGGCGGCAGCAGTCCGAACGCCGCGCCCATCGGCTGATAACCGCGGCTCACCGTGTCGGACAAGTGCCGCTGCAGGCCGCCGAGCATCGTCTCTGCGGGAAACACATACCGCTGCTTCCCCGCGAGATACCGCAGGACGTGGATCGCGGCCGTGATCCCGGAGGACGCGGACTCCATATAGCCCTCCACGCCGGTGATCTGACCGGCGAAGAACAGCGACGGGCAGCCCTTCAGCGATTGATCCGGCTCCAGCACCCGCGGCGCGTTGAGGAACGTGTTGCGGTGCATCACGCCGTAGCGGACGTACTCGGCCTCCGCCAGCGCCGGGATCATGCCGAACACCCGTTTCTGCTCAGAAAACTTCAGATTTGTCTGAAACCCGACCAGATTGTACATGGTGCCCGCTGCGTTTTCCCTGCGCAGCTGCACGTTCGCCCAGGGACGGTGTCCGGTGCGCGGATCGACCAGTCCCACCGGCTTGAGCGGGCCGTAGCGGATCGCGTCGTGCCCGCGCTTTGCCAGCACCTCCACGGGCATACAGCCCTCATAGACCGCGCCTTTATCAAAATCATGCAGCGCGGCCGTCTCCGCCGTGACGAGCGCTTCGTAAAAGGCCTCATACTGCGCCTTGTCCATCGGACAGTTCACATAGTCGTCCTCGCCGCCCCGGTCGTACCGGGACTGACAGAACGCATGCGCCATATCGACGCTGGACGCCTCGACGACCGGAGCCGCCGCGTCGTAGAAGCTCAGAAAGGCGTCGCCGACGCGTTCGCGCAGCGTCCGGGTCAGCGCGTCGCTGGCCAGCGGACCCGCCGCGATGACGACCGCGTCAAAGCCGGTCGGGATCTCAGCGATCTCCTCCCGGACGAGCCGGATATTCGCCCGGCTGAGCACCTGCTCCGTCACGCCCCGCGAGAACGCAGCGCGATCCACGGCCAGCGCGCCGCCGGCGGGCACACTGCAGCCGAGCGCGGTCTCCACGGTCACGGAGCCGAGCAGACGCATTTCCGCCTTGAGCAGACCGGCCGCGGAGCCGACGCGGCTCGCCTTGAAGGAGTTGGAGCAGACCAGCTCGCACAGCGCCTCTGACCGGTGCGCCGGTGAAAACCGGACGGGCTTCATCTCGTACAGCGTCACACTGACGCCGCGGTCCGCCAGATAGCAGGCGCACTCGGTTCCGGCGAAGCCGCCGCCCACGACGGCGACGTTACGCATCGGCTTCGTCCTTCTTCCTGCGCCTGGGCGCGCGGAACTCATAGCCGCAGCCGTCCGAAAGGCAGTGGATCAGACCGCCGCGTGATTTGAACAGGCTCTTGCCGCAGTTCGGACAGACGTCCTTCGTGGGCTGATCCCACGTCATGAAATCGCATTCGGGATAATTGGAACAGCCGTAGAAGGTGTAGCCGCGTTTGGTTTTGCGCGCGATGACGCTGCCGCCGCACTTCGGGCACTTCGCGTCCGTCTCCACCACATAAGGCTTTGTATTCTTGCACGCCGGATAGCCGGGACAGGCGAGGAATTTGCCGTATCTGCCCACCTTGACGACCATCAGTCTGCCGCATTTGTCGCAGACCACGTCGGTCTTGTCTTCCTCCAGCTGGATCTTCACGCCCTGCATTTCAGTCTTGGCCTTATCGAGCGTGGCGGCGAAGTCGTCGTAGAAGACGTGCAGCATCTTGACATAGTCAAGCTTGCCGGCCTCCACCTCGTCCAGCTCAGACTCCATGCCGGCGGTGAACTTCGTATTGACGATCTTCGGGAACTCCTGCTCGAGCAGCTTTGTGACGGCGACGCCCAGCTCGGTGGGCTTGAGCTGCTTCTGTTCCCGGACGACATAGCTTCTGGCCGTTATGGTCGAGATGATCGTCGCGTAGGTGCTGGGGCGGCCGATGCCGGTCTCCTCCAGCATCTTGATCAGCGACGCCTCCGTGTACCGCGCGGGCGGCTGGGTAAAGTGCTGTTCGGGCAGCAGCTCGCGCAGCTTCAGCGTATCGCCCTCGCTCATCTCCGGCAGGACGCTTTCGCTGTCCTTTTCATCGGACGC
>ONWP01000105.1 GCA_900321595.1 uncultured Eubacteriales bacterium | reverse complement strand
GACGACGTCGGCGGCCGCTACAGCGTGCTGACGGCGGTCGGCCTGCTGCCCATCGCCTGCGCGGGCGTGGACATCGACGAGCTCATGCGCGGCGCGCGCGACGAGATGGAGCTGTGTACCAACGAGGAGATCGACGTGCTGCGCAACTACGCCTGCCGTTACGCGGCCGCCCGCAACGTCATGCTGCGCAAGGGCAAGATCGTCGAGATGATGGTCTGCTACGAGCCGGATTTCACCATGATGAACGAGTGGTTCAAGCAGCTTTTCGGCGAGAGCGAGGGCAAGGACGGCAAGGGCATTTTCCCGTCCAGCGCCATCTACTCCACCGATCTGCACTCGCTGGGTCAGTACGTGCAGGAGGGACAGCGTATCCTCTTTGAGACGCTGGTCTCCTTCAAGGTGCCCAAGCGCGACGTGACGATCCACCGCGACCGCGACGACGCCGACGGCCTCAATTATCTGGCTGGCCGCACGCTCGGCCACGTGAACCGCAGGGCCTCGCAGGCCACGGTGCTGGCGCACACGGACGGCGACGTGCCGAATCTGGTCATCTCGATGGATTCGATGGACGCGTACCATCTGGGACTGCTCATCTACTTCCTCGAGTTCGCCTGCGGCGTGAGCGGCTATATCCTGGGGATCAACCCGTTCGATCAGCCCGGCGTGGAGATGTACAAGAAAAATATGTTCGCCCTTTTGGGCAGACCCGGCTACGAGACGCAGCGTCAGGCGCTGCTCGAGCGGCTGGAGGAGACGTTCTGACGTCAGGTACTTCAAAATACATATTAGGTAAGGAGCAATCAACATGATCACATTATTGACCGGCACGAAGGGCAGCGGCAAGACGAAGCGTCTGCTGGCCCGCATCGACGCGGCGCTCGCGGCGTCTCAGGGACACGTCGTATGCGTCGAGGACGGCACGAAGCTTTCCAGCGACGTGAACTACCGCGTCAGACTCGTCAGTGCGAACCATTTCCAGATCAAGGGCTTCGACGCGTTCTACGGCCTGCTCGCGGGTCTGTGCGCCGGCGATCACGACATCACCGACATCCTCGTGGACGCCACGCTGCGCATCGGTTCGCGCGACTTCGACCAGCTGGGCGAGTTCATCAAGAAGGTCGACGCGCTGTCGAAGGACGCCGACGTGCATTTCGTCTTCACCGTCTCGACCGATCGCGAGAACATTCCCGCCGACGCGCAGGCGCTTTGCGAGGTCGAATAAAAATTTTAGTTGACAAACGCGGACGAATGTCATATAATACTTTTTGCCTGTTTTTTGAGGTGACGGCATGAACGTGGATCTGCGTCCCTATTTCGACGAGAGCGCGTCCGCGTCGTTTGATTTCGACGTCGACGCCGGGCTGGACGTGATCCCGGGCCGTGTGACCGGTTCGTGTATGCTCAGCGGCGTATCCGGCTCCGTCGAGCTCACGGGACAGGCGCGTTACCGGCTGGAAACGGTCTGCGCGCGCTGCCTGCGCCGGGTCAGCCGGGACGAGACGGCGGCTCTGCACCGGTATCTCACCCGGGAGGAGAGCGGCGGCTACGACGAGGCTTACGTGCAGGTGGAGTCCGATCTGCTGGATCTGGACGCGTTCATCCTGGAGGAGGTCGTGCTGGCGCTGCCGGCGGTCATCCTCTGTAAGCCGGACTGCAAGGGCCTTTGCCCTGTCTGCGGAAAAGATCGCAATGAGACGGCCTGCGGCTGCGCCGCGCCGGGAGATCCCCGGTGGGACGCGCTCGACGGCATCTGAATCACTGAATACCATCAGGAGGTCATAGATATGGCAGTACCCAAGAGAAGAGTTTCCACCACCAGAAGAGACAAGAGACGTTCCAACGTCTGGAAGATGGACGCACCCCAGCTGCAGAGATGCCCGGACTGCGGCGAGTACAAGCTCGCGCACCGCGTCTGCACGGCCTGCGGCAAGTACAACGGCAGACAGGTTCTCGCTGTCGAGGACTGACCGCCGCGCCTGTCGGAGCGTTTTAGGGGTGGAGAAGGCTGACCTTCCCCGCCCTTTTGTCGTGAAAAAGAAAACGGAAGGGAGATGCGCGTGTGGCAGTCACGGTCATGGATGTGACGCCGGGTTCCCCGTGCGCTGACGCCGGCGTGACCGGCGGGTGCCGGCTCCTGAGCATCAACGGCCACGAGATCAACGACGTGCTGGACTACCGGTTCTACGGCAGCGCGAGGCGTCAGCATCTGGTCTTTGAGACGCCCCAGGGGACTTTGCTCGAAACGCGTATGAAGACCGACGGCACGCCGGACGACAACGGCCTCGTCTTCGAGACGTATCTGATGGACCGGCAGAAGGTCTGCTGCAACAAGTGCATCTTCTGCTTCGTCGAGCAGATGCCGAAGGGGCTGCGCAAAAGCCTCTATTTCAAGGACGACGACGTGCGGCTGTCGTTCCTCTTCGGCAACTACGTCACGCTGACCAATATGAAGCAGGCGGACGTGGACCGGATCGTGCATATGCATATCTCTCCCGTGAACATCTCCGTGCACGCGATGGATCCGGCGCTGCGCGTCAAGCTGCTGGGGAATCCCCGCGCCGGCGAGGTGCTGCGCTACATCGACGATTTCGCGCGCGGCGGCATCCGCATGAACACGCAGTTCGTGCTGTGTCCCGGGATCAACGACGGCGAGCAGCTCGCGTCGTCCCTGGAGAAGCTGGCGGCCTACGGCGACGCGATCGCCAGCTGCGCCGTTGTGCCGGTGGGACTGACCGCGTACCGCGAGGGGCTGGCGCCCGTGCGCCCGTACACGCCGGCGGAGGCGGCGGCCGTCATCGACCTGACCGACGACTTCAACCGGCGGCACCGGGAGCGGTTCGGCCGCAACTTCGTCTACGCGTCGGATGAGTTTTTCCTCAAGGCCGGGCGGGAGATGCCCGGCGACGCGTATTATGACGACTATCCGCAGCTCGCCAACGGCGTGGGCATGTGGACGCTTCTGAAGAAGGAGTGTACCGCCGCATTCGCGCGGATCCCGGCGGCGGAGGGCCGCGCGCTCATCATCACGGGCGAGGCCGCGGGCCCGCTGATGCGGGAGCTGGCGGCGCTGGCAAACGACGCGTTTCCCGCGCTGCACTGCGACGTGCAGGTGATCGTCAACGACTATTTCGGGCGTGAGATCACCGTCGCCGGACTTGTGACCGGCACGGATATCGCACGTCAGACCGGCGACCTGACTGTCTACGACCGGGTCGTGATCCCCGACGTGATGCTGCGCAGCGACGAGGATCGCGTCTTTCTGGACGATATGACGCTCGACGAGCTGGAACAACGAAAAAAGATCCGCTTCACCGTCACCGACGGCAGCGGCGAGAGCCTCGCGAGGGCGATCTGCGGCCTCGCGTAAGGAGGATGACACATGAGCAAACCGGTAGTCGCCATCGTCGGCCGACCCAACGTGGGCAAGTCCACGCTTTTCAATAAACTCTGCGGCAAGCGCCTGTCCATCGTGGACGACACGCCCGGCGTGACGCGCGACCGCATCTACGGCGACTGCGAGTGGCTGAACCGCTCGGTCATGCTGGTGGACACCGGCGGCATCGAGCCGTATTCCGACGACGTGATCCTGTCGCAGATGCGCGCGCAGGCGCAGGTCGCCATCGACACTGCCGACGTCATCGTGCTGGTGACGGACGTGCGCACCGGCGTGGTCGCCACCGACGAGGAGGTGGCCGCCATGCTGCGCAAGAGCGGCAAGCCGGTGGTGCTGTGCGTCAACAAGTGCGATACGGTCGGCGACACGGCCATGGACGTGTACGAGTTCTACAATCTGGGGCTGGGCGATCCCATCCCGGTCTCGAGCGTCCACGGCATGGGCACGGGCGACCTGCTCGACGCCGTCTTCGCCGAGCTGGAGGGCCGCTTCGACGACGAGGAGGACGACGACGTGATCAGCGTCGCCATCATCGGCAAGCCCAACGTGGGCAAATCCAGTCTGGTCAACGCGCTGTGCGGCGAAAACCGGGCGATCGTCTCCGACATCGCCGGCACGACCCGCGACGCGACGGATACGCTGCTTGAAAACAAATACGGCCGCTTCCGCCTGACGGATACGGCGGGTCTCAGACGCAAGTCCCGCGTGGACGACCGGATCGAAAAATACTCCGTCATGCGCGCGGTCATGGCTGTGGAGAAGAGCGACGTCTGCGTCATCATGATCGACGCCTGCGAGGGCTTCACGGAGCAGGACTCCAAGGTCGCCGGCATCGCGCACGAGGCGGGGAAGGGCTGTATCATCGCCGTCAACAAGTGGGACGCCGTCGAGAAGACCGGCAAGACCATGGACGCCTACCGCAAGAAGCTCATGGACGATTTCGCGTTTATGAGCTACGCGCCGATCATCTTCATCTCCGCGAAGACCGGCCAGCGGCTGGACCGGCTGCTGGAGCTGGTCAACTTCGTCAACACCCAGAACACCATGCGCATCCGCACCGGCAAGCTCAACGAGATCCTCGCCGACGCGCAGGCGCGCGTGCAGCCGCCCACGGACAAGGGCAGACGGCTGAAGATCTACTACATGACCCAGTCGGGCGTGCGCCCGCCGACGTTCGTCTGCTTCGTCAACGACAAGGAGCTGTTCCATTACAGCTATCAGCGGTATATCGACAACCAGATCCGCTCCGTCTTCGGGCTGGAGGGCACGCCGACGCGCTACGTGATCCGCGAGCGTTCCGAGAAGAAAAACGGCAGAAAAGGGGGCTGACGTTCGGTGAACGTCACCATCAAGGATATCGCGGCGGAGGCCGAGCTGTCGCCCGCCACCGTCAGCGCGTATCTCAACGGCGCCAGAGTCCGCGCGGAGAACCGCGACGCCATCGAGTGCGCTATCACCAAGCTGGGCTACATCCGCAACGACTACGCCCGGGCGCTCAAGACGCGCCGCTCGCGCACCGTGGGCGTCATCATCTACGACCTTTCCGACGCGTTTGCCGCCGGCGTCAGCGCGGCGATCGAGGGGACGCTGGCGCAGGCCGGGTACGGGATCCTCATCTGCGACTGCAAAAATACCGGCAAGACGCTGACCGAGACGGTGCGCTTTCTCATCAGCAAGATGGTGGACGGGCTGATCGTCATCATGCCGGACAGCACGGACGGCAGATGCCTCGACGCGGCGGTGCGGCAGAATATCCCCGTCGTGGTGGTGGACCGGCTCATGGACCGCGACGACATCACGCAGATCGTGCTGAACAACCGGGAGGCCGCCGCCGGCGCGGTCCGGATGTTCCTGAGCGGCGGGCACCGCGAGATCGCCATCATCACCGGCAGCCGGGAGATCTACACCCACGCCGAGCGTCTGGCCGGATTCTGCGAGGCGCTGGCGCAGGCCGGGCGCAAGCCGTCCGCGATCGTGGACGGCGAGCTGACCGTCGAGGGCGGCTTCCGCGCCGCGAAAACCATTCTGACGGAGGCGCCGCAGACCACCGCCGTGCTCGTCACCAGCTACCTGATGACCGTCGGCGCCGTGTTCGGGTTCGGCGACCGGCCCATCGCCTGCGCCGGCTTCGACAACAAGGCGTTTTCCGCGGCCGTCCGGCCGGATCTGGCTGCCGTGGAGCAGCCCAAGGAGGAGATGGGACGGCTGGCGGCGCAGCGCATCCTCGCGGCGGCGGCGGGGGAGTCCTACGCGCCGGGCGTCATCACGCTCTGCGCCGGCATGTATTCGTTCGAGGGGACGTGACCGCGCCCCCTTCCGCGTTTCGAAAGGGAGTATTTTTCGCGAAGAGAGAAGGTGAAGCCATGCAGAAATCGGTCAGGATCATGACGAAGAAGGAAAAACGCGCCTATTACGCGCAGTTTCGCACGGTCTGGAGCCGGTCGCCCGTGACAAGGCGCCCCAAGGCGCCGAAGGCCTACGACCGGGCAAAAGAGCGTTCCCGTCGGAACAGATCCGACGGGGATTGTTTTTTTTGTGTCGGGCAGGGAGCCTTCCGCGCGTGCCGTTTGTGCCCGAAAAGATGAATGAACGCGCAGGGAAAGACGCGGGAAACGGATTATATGTCAAATCGAACAAAAACAGGTATCTGTTTTTGTTTCTGTATCCAAAAATAGAGCGGCTGTCTTGCAAGGAAGCCGCTTTTCTTGTATGATTATATAGAAGTAATATATCGGAGGTTTTTTTGAAATGCATAAACAGACGAAAAAGACGCTTGCGTGGCTGCTGACCGCGGTCATGACGCTGTCGGCGCTGTTTGCCGTGCCGGGTCTTGCGCTCACGGCGGGCGCGGCGGTCGACGGCAGTACGCTGGTCGGCAGATTTTTCTCCACGAACAACGTCTGGTATGACGCTGTGACAAACAACGGCAGCGGTCTGCAGAGCGCCGGCGGCACAGAGCCGCGTTACGACGCGTCGCTCGGCATGACCTATGTCAGAGACAACTATTTGAGGATCGCCAACGAGAATCTGCTCGCCGGCGTGACGCAGGACACGGGCCTGACCGTGGCGTTCAACTACCGGCCGAACTTCACCGGCGACCACCGGCACATCTTCTCCGCCGGACAGAACGCCTACGGTGACGGCACGGCGAACCAGTTCTTCATCGCCGGCACAACGTCGTGGTACAGCGAGGGGCATTTCCCGATCGTCGCGTGGGTCAACGGTAACGGCGAAGAGCTGATCCGGGCGTTCCCCGCCGACCTCGGCCCCCAGCAGGGCAGAGAATACAACATCGTCGTCTCCGTTGACAAGGACGCCGGCGTCGTTTTCTATGTCGACGGCGTGAAGAAGACGACCGTTTACAAGGACAGTGATTTGAACGGTCAGCTCGGGAACGTGTGCGCGTTCCTGGACGCGGCGCGCAAT
Organism: uncultured Eubacteriales bacterium; assembly: GCA_900321595.1. Taxonomy (GTDB): domain Bacteria; phylum Bacillota; class Clostridia; order Oscillospirales; family Acutalibacteraceae; genus UBA1081. The sequence continues at coordinate 790 of ONWP01000105.1, read as the reverse complement.
TACCGGCAGAACTACATCGGCTGCTCCCGCTGGACCGCCGACGCGAAGGTCGAAGGATACGTGAGCGACTTCCGCGTTTATAAGAGCGCGTCCTCCGACGTCGAGGCGTTCAATCTCGCAGCGGACATGGCCGGCAGCAGCTTTGATCTGGCGACGCCCGCCTTCAACGCCACGTCCTATCACTATTCCGACCCGGCCAACGGCGCGTTCGCGAACCTTGTCTACGCTTCCCCCGCAACGAACGCGGACAGCGGCATGGGGATCCGCGGAGCGGACAATTCCGACGATTACAAGGACATCCAGGCAGTTTATCTCAAATTCTTCACACCGTTGAGCGTCGTGATGGTGTATGACGGCGCGCATGAGACGTACGCGTCGATCGAGCTGGAGACCAAACGACACAATAAGGCAAACGTACAGGATCAGCGCGTCTACTACGTCGTCAGCAACAGCAGTCTTCTGAAGACGCGGCATAACTGGTACGGATATCTGGACAGCGCGTGGACGACGTGGGCAGGCAGCCATACGGAAGCGCAGATCAATACAGATCCGAATCTGGACGTCTACGTCGGCGCGACGAACGATACGCCGCGCTTCTGGTGGAACGCGATCAAGTATACCGGTACCGGCAATACGGATACCTACGTGGATCATGAGCAGAATATTTCCTTTACCATTCAGGCGTTCTTCGATTATACGATCGGCGGTACGTCCAAGGGAACCGATACGATCACGACGCTTTCCGATTATTATGTTCTGAACTACAAGCCTGTTTACGACGTCCTCGGCG
>ONWP01000078.1 GCA_900321595.1 uncultured Eubacteriales bacterium | reverse complement strand
TTCAATATCAAAGGTCGTGTAGGAGAGGCCGAAGCCGAACTCGTAGCTGACCTTTTCATAGTCGGGATCGAAGGTCTCGAACCATCGGTAGCCCGTGAAGATGTCCTCGATATAGGGCTGGTCGTTCTGTGTCCAGAGCGCGTCGGCGGGGTAGTCCGTGAGGTCCTTCGCCCAGGTGTCGTGCGTCTTGCCCGACGGGTTCACGCGGCCGAGCAGCACGTCCGCGACCGCGAGGCCGCCCTGTATGCCCGTGTAGCCGATGTAGAGGACCGCGTCGACGCGCACGCCGTCGATCGCGCCATGTGCCCACGAGGTGTCCACGACGGACGGTGTGTTGAGCACGACGACGACCTTCTCAAAGGCCGAGGACAGCTGCCGCAGGACCGCGATCTCGTCCTCATGCAGATACCAGTCGGCGCGCCGCATGTCGAAGGCTTCGCCGGCCCAGCGGCTCAGGAAGAAGACCGCCGTATCCGCCTTTTCGGCCGCCTCCGCGACCTCCGCGTCGGTCGGGATGTACGCTTCCTCCCCGAACAGCCCGGCGACGTACCGGTCCGAGATCTCATGCACGAGGGCGATCTCGCCGTCTTTCTCGGCGCTCAAAAGCGCGTCCAGCGGATCGATCGGCTTGTCGGCGAAGTCGCCCACCTGCGTCTGGGAGCCGTAGCCGTAGGGGATGTAGCCCCGCATGTTCCAGGTACCGGTCTCATCCGAGGGGCCCATCCCCTGCGCGTCGCCGAACAGGGCGACCGCGCTCTTCGGCGCGAGGGGCAGCGCGCCGTTCTCATTCTTCAGCAGCACGAGACCCTCGTCGCTGATCGCGCGGGAGAGCTTCTGCCCCTGCGTGTAGTACAGCGCGACAGCGCTTGACGAAAGGCTCACCACGCCGCCGAACAGCATAGTCAGCGTCAGGAGGATGGATACGATTCGTTTCTTCATAAGGAATTCGCCTCATTTCTCGGCCGCCGGCGGATCGCGCGTCGACCGGATCAATTGGTTTTCATCGGACAGCGCTTCTCCGGCCGGACGCCGGCAACGCTGTCATGTTCAATTGTAACATAAATTATTTGATATCTCAAGCTTGTTTTAAGCATATTGGCAGAGAAATAACAAAAACCGTCCGCTTTGTCGCGGACGGTATCAGGGGACAGTGTTGCCGTATTACGCGGCCGACGCCGATTCCGGCTCCGTCGCGGGCACTTTGCCGAGGTATTCCTCCAGCGTGATCCCGGCGTTCATGATCTCTTCCGCCGCTTTCACGCCGACGTATCTGAAGTGCCAGGGCTCATAGGCGTAGCCGGTGATCGCGTCCATGCCCTCCAGATAGCGCAGGATAAAGCCGTGCGACGCGAGCTTCTTGTGGATCTGCGCGAAGATCTCGCGTTCGGCGATCATATCGTCGTTGTCGTCGATACGCACGCCGTCTTTTTCAATGCAGATGTCGATGGCGAGACCGGTGTGATGCTCGGAGTAGCCGGGCACGGCGACGTACTCTCTGGCGTAATCGATGCCCTTTTCCGCCTCGAACTCCGACCAGATCTCCTTCTGGCGCTTGACGGAACGGTAGGTGGAATCCAGCTCGATGACGATGCCGTCGTTGTCGAGCAGATCCTTCTGCAGATCAAAGAACGCGGCGAGCGCGGTCTTCTCGACCTGATAGGTCTCGCCCCAGCGGTTGGTCGCTTCCTCGAGCTGTACGATCGATTCCCAGTTGTCGGGCAGCGCGTTCTGTTTGTTGACGAGCACGAGGTAGTCGATGGTCTCGGCGGCTTCACTTGTCGAGCCGACCGGTTCGACCGTCGCTTCGACAGTGTTCGTATCGGCCTCACCGCCCGGCGCTTTGCCGCGGGAGCATCCGAAGAGCGACGCCGAAAGCGTCAGAACGGCAAGCAGGATCGCGAGGATCCGCAAAGAATTTCTGTTCATGGTTGTATCCTCCTGTTGTTTTGTGTTGCTGTATTTGAAATTGCCCCGGATACTTTATCATATCCGGAATCGAAAATCAACGTGGTTATTTTATGAGAGCGGGGCGGGCGCCGGTATCAGACCGACGGCGCCGCCGAATCCGCTGATCTGCACGCGGTCGCCGCGTTCCAGCGCCGCGCCGTTTGCGATCCGCAGGCGGTAATCGCGTCCCTTGCGGGAGAAGCAAAGACAGTCCGGTTCGACCTTTGTCAGGGCGTACGCCGACGACGCGTCGAGCCATACGCTGTCCGCGGCGACCTCGATCCTGTCCTCGAAGAAGGTGACGGCGCCGCCGCCGAAGGTCGCCCGCAGCACGCCTTCCGCTGCTTGATCGACCGCGACGGGCGCCGCGCCGCAGCTGAGCGTCAGTCCGCAGTCCTTGCGCCGATCCTCAGGCAGCGCCCGCGTATCCACGATCGGCAGGTTCTCGTATACCGCGTCGAAGGTGGCGCAGGTTTCGTCCAGATACGCGTCCGGGACGCGTTCGTCGAAGAGGAACAGACTTCTGATAAAGACCCGGTCCTCAAACCGGAACAGATTCGCGGTGTAGTTTTTGCAGTTGTACCAGACGGACTGCGCGTCGGCGCTGTCGAAATTGTCGAGCGCGGCGACAGCGGTCGGGGGCGTGAGATCGGGATACGCCGCGCGGAACAGGTCGCCGGTATCGCCCATTTTCAGGAAACGGACGTCAGGCCGCGCGAGCAGCTGCTCGAGCTGCATCCGAAGCCCGTCCAGCAAGCTCTCTCCACAGTAGAAAAAGCTGTTTTCCTGCCCGATCTGCGCGTAGGCGAAGCCGAGGGATTCCGCACCGTAAAGCGTGTCGAACATCCAGCGGACGGCCTTCGGATCCCGTCCCATAAACCAGGCAGGCTCCAGTGTGAAGCACGGCGGATCGCCCAGGGCGCGCAGCGCGTCGGAGCTGTATTTGTGATTGTCATAGTTGTGGATGGGACAGGGACCAAGGAGCCGGAACACGGGGACGCCGGTCTGCGCTTCGCGGGTCTGGGCGGGGGTAAAGATATTGTACTTTGACGGGTAGTACGCGCCGTTGCTGTAGCCGCCGAGCAGCGTATACGCGTCGGTGTTCGCCTGATCGCGGCAGATGGCCGCGGCGCTGACGCCGTAGACGGACGCGAGCCGGTTGAAGGTGCGCGTGTCGAGGACCCAGCTGCCGACCGTCTTCGGATAATACCCGAACACCTCCCGGAATTTCCGCATGGCTTCGTCGATCAGCTGATCCCGCTGCGCCGGCTCGTACGCCATGGAAAAACCGGGGATGATGTGCCAGTCCCATTTCCAGCCCGCTTCGCTCCGGTACGGCAGACCGCAGGCGCTTGTCAGCGGCTCGACGATCTCATACCACAGGCCGAGCTCCGTGCGCCCGGTGGCTTCCCGGCGGAACAGGTCGACGAAATCCGGGTCGCAGAGCGCGTCGTACTGCAGCAGAAACGTGTTGTCCACGCCGTACTCGTTGACCAGCGCCAGCTCCCGCGCGGTAAACGCGAGCAGCTTTTCAGTGGAGTTTTCGGTTCTTTCGTCGATCTGCCGGACGAAATTCATGACGTTGACGATCTTCATCGGTTGTTTCATGGCAGTGCTCTCCCGCGGGGTTGTTTTTTGGCGACGCGCGCGCGAAGCCGACGGTTGTATTATAAGCGGAGCCAGCGGAAAATGCAACGGCGGCGCGGGAAAAAGTCAAAATACCGGACAGCCCTTCGGCGGACTGTCCGGCGCAAAAAAGGCGCCGCTTACGCGCATTCGATCCGGATGACGACCATCCGGACAAGGCTGTCGCAGAAGCGGATCATCAGCTTGTGCAGCGGGTTTACGCGCGGGTAGATGTCCCGGTAGCCGCGCATATAGCTTTTGACGCCGACCGCGCGGAAGGCGCCGCTCCACGCGCCGATCGACGTCGGCTCGTCCAGGGAAAAGAGCGCGTCCACGTCTTTGATGCCGGCGGCCTTGATCCAGGTCTTCGTCATCATCTTCGCGCCGCGCCGGTTGCAGCAGTCAAAGGCGATCACCGCGCCGGGGAAGCGCCGCGCGAGCTTGTCCAGCAGCGTCCGCACCTGTTCCGTGCGCAGGTAATAAAAGACGCCGGACGCGAAAAAGACCGCGCCGTCCGACCCGTCCACCGCGTCCATCCAGGCGTCGTCCGTCAGATCGAACGCGAGGTTCCGCTCCCGCGCGCCGGCGGGCAGCAGCTCGTTTCGCACGGCGATCACGTCCGGCAGGTCGATATTGTACCCGCGGCACAGGCCGTTGTCCGCCTTGCGGAACGTGTCGTCCAGTCCGCAGCCGAGATTGACCACGGCGGCCTTCGGGCGCGACGCCAGATAGTTTTTGACCTCCCACAGCAGATCGTACTGCCGCTGCGCCACCTCGAGCGCGCCGAACAGACCGGCCTGCGTCTCCATCAGCTTTTGCTTTTGGCTGAAGTCGTAGTCGATCATGCCGCAGATCCGCGCCGCTTCCGGGTCGAGGAAAAGATCGGGATAGCGCTCGGAGCAGACCTTGCGCCCGAGCAGCGGTATGAGCAGCGTTGCCTGCGGGGAGTCCTTTTCGATACGGTATTTCATGCCGTCAAAACCTCTCTTTCACTTTTTGCCGACGAGCAGCGTCGAACCGCCGAGCCCCAGCAGCGACGCCTCCCGGCGCTCCATGAAGACGCCGTCGGTCGTGTCGATCAGCCGGACGTCCTCGTATCCGGCCGCCTTCAGCTTTTCGGTAAACGAACGCATATCGCTGTAGCGCGCGGGGCTCATGATGTCGTGGATCGCGAAGACGCCGCCCTTTTTCAGCACGCGCAGCGTTTCCAGCAGGAGCTTCTGCTTGTCGTGTCCGGAGATGTTGTGATAGACGTAGTTGCTCGTCACCGCGTCGAAGCTCTCGTCCGCGAAGGGCAGCCGCAGGGCGTTGCCCTCGCGGAAGGAGGCGTTCGCGGCGCCCTCGATCCTCGCGTTATCCTCGCAGCGTTCCTTTGTGAAAACTGTCCTGTACGCGCCGCTCCAGATGTCGCAGCCTACCATGGACGCGTTCGGATTGCGCTTCGCGCAGGCGATCGTCAGCGCGCCGCTGCCGCATCCCACGTCCAGTCCGACGCCGCCGTCCGGCAGACGCACATGCGCGGCGGTCCCTTCCACGATGACCTTCGACAGCTTCCGCCTGCCGTTGTAGTCAAAGGTCTTATGCAGTATGAGCATCCATACGGCATAGAAGAGCAGCACAGCCGCGCCTGCGCCGAACAGGATCGCGCAGACCACCCGCGCCGCGCCGTGCAGCAGAAGTCCGGTCGCGCCCAGCAGGAGAAACGCGGTGAGCGCGGCGCACGCCGCCGCGAACAGGCCGATTACCATGCCCAGAGGCACCCAGTTTTTGTATTCCGGTCGTCCCATGGAATGCACCTCCTCTTTTCGGTGTATCCGCCCCCCGGCTTTGCGGAGCAGACGAGTCAATTAGCAATGACTAACTCTGTAGTTGTAAAAAACTGTTAGCAAATGCTAACACGAAGAGTATACCATCATGTTCCGCGTTTGTCAATCGTCTGTTTTCAGGCGCGGCCGGGGCGCGCCCTATTGACCGGCGGCGCGCGGGCGGATATAATGAAAAACAGACGTCCGCGAAACAGGCGCGGACAAAATCACGAGAAACGGAGCCCGGATATGGATACGCTGACGCTGCTTGTAAAGCCTGCCGCAGGTCTGTGCAATATGCGGTGTGAATACTGCTTTTACCGCGCGGTGCGCGGCACGCGGGAAAACCGCGTCATGACCAGGGCGACGGTCGATCTGCTGCTGGAGAAGGTCAGGCTTCGCGCGCCGCGGGCGCTTTCCGTGCTGTTTCAGGGCGGCGAGCCGACGCTGGCCGGGCTCGATTACTACGCGTATTTTACGGAGCGGGCGGCGAAAACGCTGAAATGCCCCGTCTCCTACGCGCTGCAGACGAACGGACTGCTGCTCGACGACGCGTTCGCGCGGTTTTTCAAGGCGCGCGACTTTTTGATCGGCGTCTCGCTCGACGGCGGCGCGGCGGTCAACGACCGGTACCGGCGCGGCGAACGGGGCGAAAGCGTGACGGCGCGGGTGCTCGAGGCGATCGCGCTTCTGCGCAGACATCAGGTCGATTTCAATATCCTGTCGGTGATCGACGACGCGAACGCGGCGGATATCGGGGCGACGTGGCAGTTCTTCAAAGAGCAGGATTTTCGCTATCTGCAGTTCATCCCCTGTGTGGAGGCGGGCGGCGTGACGCTGTCTCCCGAACGGTACGCGGCCTTTCTGCGGGAATCCTTCGAGCTGTGGTACGAGGACTATATCGCCGGGCGTTATATCTCGGTGCGGCATATCGACAACTATATCGGCATTCTGATGGGCAGACAGCCGGAAAACTGCGCCATGTGCGGCGTATGCGGCAGCTATTTCGTCGTGGAGGCGGACGGCAGTCTGTATCCCTGCGATTTTTACTGCGGGGCGCAGGACCGGCTCGGCAGCGTCGCGGACAGCGATCCCTTCGGCCTGAATGAAAAGCATCTGGCGTTCATCCGCCGGTCGGAGCGCATCCATGCGTACTGCGCGGGGTGCGGCGATCAGTTCCTCTGCAGAGGCGGCTGCAGCCGGGATCGCACGGACGACGGGACGCGCAACCGGTACTGCGAAGCGTACCGGGAGTTCTTCCGCTGCGCGTCCGGCAGGATGAAGCGGATCGCGGCCTCCCTGACGGGCGAACAGCGGGAACCGCTCCCGTTCTGATACAAAAAGCAGCCCCGCGGCTGCTTTAAATCATATCGTTCGGATCGCCGGTCTCCTGCCGGTACCGGGCAAGGAACGCTTCCAGAAAGGCGTGGCGCTCCTCGGCCAGACGGCGTCCGGTCCGGGTGCACATCATATCTCTGAGCAGCAGGAGCTTGTCGTGAAAGTGGCGGATCGTCTCGGCCATGGGGCGCGCGTGCGCGCCGCCGTAGGCGAAGGCGCGGGCGACGCCGACAGCGCCGATCGCGTCCAGCCGGTCCGCGTCGCGGACGACCATGCCCTCGATCGAGTCCGGCGGCGCGTCCCGGTTCGCGCTGAACGACACGCTGTTGATGATCGCGCAGATCCGGTCCGCCGTTTCCGGCGAAACGCCGTTCGCGGCGAGGAAACGCCTCGCGTTCGCGTTGCCGCGCGTTTCAAAGAGCTTGGGATCGTCCGCGTCGTGCAGCAGCGCCGCGAGCACGCACAGCCGCGCGTCGCAGTCCGCTTCCTCCCGCGCGATCAGAGCCGCGCTGCGGCCGACCCGCATCGAGTGCTCGGCGTCGTGTCCGCCCGCGTCGTTCGCGAACAGCGCGCGGACGAAGGCGGCGGCGTTCCTGAGGACCGCGTCGTCGACCGCGGCCGCGTGAATCGTATCGTTGATTTTATCCATTCCGGTCACCGGGATCATTCTAACAGACGCCGCGCCGGATTGCCACTCTTTTTTGCGAAAAACGCGGGTTTTGATCGCGTTTTCGGTGGATTTTTCATGTTTCCGATGCTATAATGAACCAAACCGGACGCAAAACGGTATTTGCGAAGAAAGGAACTACGCGACATGCAGGACAGCCCGCAAACCCGCGCCGCAGCGTTGCTGCGCGAAATGACGCTCGAAGAAAAAATACATCAGGTGACGGCAGAGATGCTGTTTGACGTGGAGGAGGACTACGACGAAAAACGAGATCCCCTGTGCGGAAGCTACCGCAATCCGGGGCACTTCATGCATCAGAACCGGGAGACGCCGGCGACGCCGGCCGCGGTCGCGCAGCGGATCAACCGGGACGTGTCGATCAGCATCGAAGCGCAGCCCCACCGCATCCCGCCGATCGAAAACGGCGAGGCGCTGCATGGCGCGCAGTGGGGCATGTGCACGAATTTCCCGCAGCCGATCGGCCTGGCGTCCTCCTTTGACCCTGCGCTCGTGGAACGCGTCGGCGACGTGATCGGCAGCGAGGTCCGCGCGGCCGGGGTGCGGCAGGTCTTTTCGCCGGTCGTCAACCTCGCGCGGGACTGCCGCTGGGGCAGAACCGTCGAAACCTACGGCGAGGACGCGCTGCTTTCCGGCGACATGGGCGCGGCGATGTGCCGCGGTCTGCAGAAAAACGGCGTGATCGCGACGCCGAAGCATTTCGCCGACAACTACGCGTTCGGCGGGCGGGACTCGAATTACGCGGAGACGGACGAGCGCACCATGCGCGAGACGATCCTGCCGCCCTTCAAGGCCTGCTTTGACGCGGGCGCCGGCTCCGTCATGGCTGCGTACAACGGCTGGAACGGACTGCCGTGCAGCGTCAATCCGCGCCTGCTGACTGAGATCCTGCGCGGCGAATGGGGCTTCGACGGCTTCGTCGTTTCGGATTACTGCGGCGTGGAGGGCGTGCGAAACGCGCACCGGCTGGCCGGTTCCGACGCGGAGGCTGCCGCGATGGCGCTGAAGGCGGGGCTTGACGTGATCCTGCCCTTCAACCGGTTCGACGCGGTAAAGGAAGCGGTCGAAACGGGACTGCTCACAGAACAGGAGCTGGACAGAAACGTCCTGCGCGTCCTGACGGCGAAATTCCGGCTCGGTCTGTTTGACGAGCCGTACAGCGACCCGGAAAAGGCGCAGGCGCTCGTGCGCTGCGAAGCGCACAAAGCGCTCGCGCTCGAGGCCGCGCGGGAGTCGATCATCCTGCTCAAAAACGACGGGATCCTGCCGCTGCGGAAAAAGGCGATCCGAAAGATCGGCGTATTCGGGCAGAGCGCGAAGCTGATCCCGATCGGCGCGAACTATTCCGGCCCTTATCAGGCGCCGTGGCGGGGCGAGGACGCGCCGACGCCGCTGGAAGCGCTGCGGGCGTACTGCGGCGCGCAGACAGAGGTCGTGTTCGGGTCGTCCGACGACATCGAGCGAATCGCGCCGGACTGCGACGTCAATCTGTACTTCACAACGATCCTCGAAGGGGAGGGCAGCGACCGCAGCGATCTGCGTCTGCCGTCGATCTCGGGCAGCCGGGAGCAGGACGCCGCGGGCGGTCTGATCGTCGACGCGGCGCGTCAGTGTGTGACGGACGATCAGGAGCAGTCTATCCTGCGGCTTTGCAAAGCGAATCCGAACACCGTCGTGATCCTGGAAAACGGCGCGCCCATCGACATGACCGCGTGGATCGACCGCGTGCCGGCGCTCGTCGAGGCGTGGTATCCCGGCGAGCAGGGCGCGAAGGCGCTGACGGAGATCCTGTTCGGCGAGACGAATCCCGGCGCGAAGCTGCCGATCACGATCCCGAAATCGGTCGGCCAGCTGCCGCTCTGTTACTCGTACAAGCCCTCCGGGAGAGGGTACGGCTACTGCGACGACGACGGAAAGCCGTTGTACCCCTTCGGGTTCGGCCTGTCCTATACGACCTTCGCGGTCTCGGACGCGTCGCTTTCTGTGGATGAGACCGGCGCGGTCGTCTCGTTCCGCGTTGAAAACACCGGCGCGTGTGCCGGCGCGGAGGTCGTGCAGCTTTATCTCGGCTCGCACGGCTGCGACGTCGTCAGACCGGTGAAGGAGCTTAAGGCGTACACCCGCGTGACGCCGGCGCCGGGGCAGAGCGCGCTGGCGCAGCTGCGCCTGACGCCGGACGCGTTCTGCTATTACGACCGCGCGATGCGCTTCGGTCCGCACGACGGGCATCACACGCTGATGCTCGGCACGTCCTCGGACGAGATCCTGTTCACCTTCGAGCTTGTGATGAAGGACGGCCGCCTTGCGGCCGCGCCGTAAACGACCCCGCGGAGTGTGCGCAGCCGCCTCTTGCAAATCCGCTCACGATATCCTATAATTATACTGCGAAGCAACAAAGAAAAGGAGCGAACGACCATGAAAAAACGCATTGCAGTCTTCCTGGCGATGATCCTGACCCTTTCCCTGACCCTTGCGCTGTGCGCGCCGGCGTTTGCCTACGAAGCGCCCAAGCGTTATCTGCTTCTGGGCGACTCCATCACCGAGGGCTTCGGGGTGGACAACCCGGACGAGGCCTGCTACGGCAGGATCGTCGCGGACACGAACGGCTATGAGTATGAAAACCTCGCGCGCGTCGCGACCGACAGCGGCGATCTGCTGACGCGCCTGAACGATTACAGCTATTACCGCTGGGCGGTGCAGGACGCTGATATCATCAGCCTGTCGATCGGCGCGAATGACTACCTCGCGAACGAAAACGTCTACGCGCTGGCGGCCGGCGCGCTCTTCCGGCTCAACGACCGGCAGCTCGACGAGATCGCGGAGGGCTTTTTCGAGAACCTGTGCGGCATCATCGACGCGATCGACGCGCTGAACCCCGACGCGACGATCCTGCTGCAGACCGTGTACAGCGTGTGGTACGGCTTCGCGGCGAACGCCTTCGACAGCGCGGCAAAGCGCTGCAACGCGGTGATCGAGCGCTACGCGGAGCAGAATCCGGGCCGCGTCGTCATCTGCGACATTTCGCCGGCGATGAACGGCGTCCATGAACATCTGGCGGATGACTGCGTCCATCCGAACGCCGCCGGCAACGTGGCGATCGCGCGGATCGTGCTGGCGCAGCTGCACGATCTGGGGTTGGGCGACGGGCTCGAACCGGTCGTGAACGTCCCCGGCGTCGACTACAATCTCTTCGAGCAGATGATCAGCCCGAAGTTCCTGGGTACGTTCGTCACGATCCTTGTCAAGCTGCTGACCGGCAACGGTGTGAATATCCGCCGGTAACGGCGGGCGCTTCGCGCTGCGCGGTCAGCGCGATCAATACGGAAAGGAATCGTTTTGTCTTGAGCTATAATCCCTTCAAAGAGTTAACGGTGCGCGAAAACCGGTTCGCGCGGGAAAATACGTTCGTCGGCGCCGCGCCGAGGACGGCGGCTCTGCCGACCTTCGAGCAGGCGAAGGAAAAGCTGCCGCGGCCTGTGTGGGACGGTCACGACGACGCGCTGCGCTGTTACGATAAGACGTGGCAGCTGGCGTTCGGCAATCTGCGCGATCCCGAGCCGAAGGCGGGGTTCGTCTCCGCGTTCATCGATACGGCGTTCAACGGCTGCATTTTCATGTGGGACTCCGCGTTTATGCTGATGTTCGGCAAATACGGCGCGCGCGCCTTCGATTTCCAGGGGACGCTGGATAATTTCTACGCCCATCAGTACGCGGACGGCTATATCTGCCGCGAGATCGAGGAGGACACGGGCAGGGAGCACTTTACGCGCTTCGATCCCAGCGCGACCGGCCCGGAGGTCCTGCCCTGGTGCGAATGGGAGTATTACCGCAACTTCGGCGACAGGGAGCGGCTCGCGCGGGTCTTCCCCTGCCTGATGGCGTATCATGACTGGATGCGGGAATTCCACACCTGGCCGGACGGCTCCTACTGGTCCAGCGGCTGGGGCTGCGGCATGGACAACCTGCCCCGGATGCGGCCCGAATACGACGTCTCCTTCTCGCACGGCCACATGGTCTGGAACGACGCGTGCATGCAGGCGCTGCTGAGCTGCCGGATCCTGTACGATATGGCGAAGACGCTCGGCAGGGAGCAGGACGCGGCCGCGCTTGTGCGGGAGCGTGATTTCCTGACGGACGTGGTGAACAAATCGCTCTGGGATGAGAAGACGGCGTTCTATTATGACAAGTGGAGCGACGGCAGTCTGAATGATGTTAAGCACATCGGCGCGTACTGGTCGCTGCTGGGCGAGGTCGTGCCGGCGGACCGGGCGGAGCGGTTTATCGCCCATCTGACGAATGAAAATGAATTTTGGCAGCCGTGCATGATCCCCGCGCTGTCGGCGGATCACCCGGAATTCTGTCCGAAAGGCGACTACTGGAACGGCGGCGTCTGGGCGCCGACCGATTACATGGTGCTCTGCGGTCTGGACCGCTACAAAAAGTACAGCCTGTCGCACCGCATCGGAAGAAACTTTCACGACAACGTCGTGCGCGTATTCAACGATACCGGAACGGTTTTCGAGAACTACGCGCCGATGCCGGGCGCGGACGGACGGCCGCGCAAGGGCGAACCGGCCAAAGCCGATTTCGTGGGCTGGACCGGCCTTGCGCCGATCACGATCCTGGTTGAATTCGTCTTCGGACTCAAACCGGACGCGGAAAACAATACGATCCGCTGGCATATCGAGCTGACAGACCGCTTCGGCGTGGAAAACTACCCGTTCGGCGCGGACGCGTCCGTGACGCTGATGTGCGAGGCAAGATCGGACGCGGCCGAGGAGCCGGTCGTCACGGTGCGGTCTGATCGCCCCTTAAACGTGGAGATCCTCTGGGACGGCGGGAAGCAGTCGAAGCGGATCGCCGCCGGCGCGTAAAACGACAGGGCGCCTGATCCGCATGCGACAACAGAAAACAGCGTCTGCGCGAAAAAACGCGGACGCCGTTTTTATGTGGTTTGTCAGAACGCGGATCAGACTGCCGCGCCCCTTGTCAGCTTCACGGTCTTGATCTCGAAGGGCCGGAACGTCAGCGCGGCTTCGCCGTCCTCGAGGGCGACCGCTTCGATCGGGTCCTCTAGCAGATTCGTCAGCTCGGCCCGCGCGACGGGCACGCCGAAACGGATCCGCGCGGTCGTCTTCGAGCCCTCGCATTCGTACAGCCGCACGACGAACGCGTCCGTGCCGTCCTCGGCGGGCTTCACCGCCTCCGCGATCACGTTCGGCGCGCTGATCGCCGCGAACACCGGCGCGTCGGCGCGTCCCTCGACGGCGAACAGCGGGATATTGAGCATATAGGCCGGCTGTACCACGGTCTCCGCGCAGCAGGCGCCGCTGTGCGGCAGAAGCGCGTAGGTCATCTCATGGCTGCCGCGGTCGCCGGTGTAGTCCGGGTGCGTGCCGCCGCGGTGCAGGGACAGCCGCAGGTTGCAGTCCGTGACCGTGATCCCGTATTTGCAGTCGTTGAGGATCGCCGCGCCGAACCGCGGCTCGCTGACGTCGGTGTAATTCCGGTTGCAGACCTCGAATTTCGCCAGCTCCAGACTGTTGTTGACGGTGGTCGGGCGATCGATGGCGCCGAACTGGATCTCGCTTCTGGCGCGGGTCGCGCTGATATCCAGATCAAAGCCGGCCTTGAGCAGACGGTGCGGACTGTTCCAGTCGATCCGGGTGTGGAAATCGATGCGCGGGCTGTCCGCGTAGCAGACCATGTCCTGTACGAGCGTTGTGCCGCTGTCGATGACGAATTTGCTGCGCAGGCGGATCTCCACCGCGCCGTCGGTCACGAGCGTCCGCCCGGCGAAGCCGTGAACGGGCGCCAGATCCTGCACCGCGTCGCGGTCAACGTCCCAGTTGTCGTAGGTGAGGGGGACGTCCTCTCCGAACAGAAAGACGTTCAGCGGAAGACCGCCCGGCTTGCGCAGTTCCCGGCCGCTTGGAAGATCGATGAGGGAAGCGATATAGCCGTCCTCGTCGAAGGTGATACGCGCCCGGGGCGTTTGCAGGACCGTTCCGTCGTAGACGAACGGGGAGGGCGCGGGAACCTGCTCGTCCGCGAGCGCGACGTACGCGCTCGCGAAGGCCGGAACGCGCAGGCCGCCGACGGCGAGCTTCTGCCTGCCGCAGACGTCCGTGAAGCGCTGAGAGGGCAGATCCTTTGCCCATTTGTCCGTCTCGATCAGGGCGGCGTCGCCGCGGTCGAAGGATAAGGTGTTGAAGAGCGTCACGCCGCCGCGGCTGCCGTCCGCGAAGCTGCCTGCGTAGACTTCGGCCGCTTCCCGGTAGCCGCGCAGGACCTCGTCCATCTCCTGATGATAGACGTCGTAAACGGGCTTGATGGAGGTGCCGGGCAGGATATCGTGGAACTGGTTCTTCAGGAGCGTCTTGAGCCATTCGTCGCTCTTGGCGTGGCGCGGCTTGCCAGCGAGGACGTTGAAGTATTCCATATCGCGCATCGCGTATTCCGCTTTGCGGTTCTTGCGCTTGACCTCGTGCATCTGGGTCAGCGTGCCGCGGTGCAGCTCCAGGTACAGCTCGTCGTGGTAGACCGGCAGCGCGTCCTTTTTCGTCTCCAGCTCCTGTCCGAACGCGCTGATCGTCATGGGCTCGACCGCGGGCATGCCTTCCATATTTGACGCGCGCAGCGACGTCTCGATCATGCCGGGGGTGGGACCGCCGCCGCCGTCGCCGAAGCCGTAGGCCAGCAGGCGCAGATCGGAAGCGTCCTTCTGCGACAGCTCGTCAAGACAGGCCGTGCAGTCGTAAACGTCCGGCCAGCAGTGCGTCCGGTTGAAGTGGGTGAGGACCTCGCTGCCGTCGATGCCCTTCCAGACGAAGCTTTCAAACGGGAAGCGGTTGAGCTCGTTCCAGGAGATCTTCGTGGTGTAAAAGTATTTGACCCCGCTCAAAAGCATGATCTGCGGGATGTTCGCGTTGTAGCCGAACGTGTCCGGCAGCCAGAAGGCGTCGGCGGTGTAATCGAAGTTCTCCCGGGTGAACTGCTGGCCTTTCAGGAACTGGCGCGCCATCAGCTCGCCGGAGGTGACGTTGCAGTCGCACTCCACGTAGACGCCGCCGTTGGGCTCATACCGACCCTCCGCCACGCGGCGCTTCATCTCGGCGAAGATCGAGGGATAGTATTCCTTCATCCATTCCGCGTGCAGCGCGGAGGACTGGATGAAATTGTAGGTCGGGTACTGCTCCATCAGACGCAGCGCGTTGGAATAGGTCCTGGCGCATTTGCGGATCGTCTCAGACACGGGCCAGAGCCACGCGGTGTCCATGTGGGAATGGCCGATTATGCCGACCTTGCCGAACACGCGGGCGTTGCCGCCGGCGAAGAACGGCCGGGAGATCTCGAGCGATGCGCGCACGCCGCGCATGACGGCCGCGTCACCGGCGTCCCTGGGGTGCAGCACCAGCACGTCGTTGATCCGCGTCAGCGCGCGCTGCGCCCGCGCCGCGACGAAGCTGCTGACCGGCGCCCGGCGCGCCGCGTTGAGCAGCTCGCGGAGATCAAAGATCAGCGTGAAGATCTCCTCGTTGCGCGTACAGATGTCCACCCCGGAGAAAGTGTGCGAAAAACTCTGCGTCGGATCCGGCCGGAAGTAGTCGTCGTACGGATCGGTATTCGGGTCGTAGTGTCCGGCGTAGCATTCGAACGCCAGCGCCAGCGTCTGTCCCGCGACGGCTTTGCCGAGGTACTGGCTCGCGTGGGAGCCGCCGACGAAGTCGCGGTTTTTGCTGTTGATGATGCCCTTCGGTTCGCCGTTTAGAAAAAAGAGCTGCTCGCAGCCGCCGCAGCCGGAGACCGCGTACAGATCCCGGCCGTCGAGTGCCGCGGGGATCGTGTACTCGCCGCGCAGCCACATATTGTCCCATTCCGCGCCCCAGCCGTCGCCGGCCGCGATCGGCGCGTAGCCGTCCGCAGGAACGGCGCGCAGTTGCTCCTTCGTGAAGAATGCCCGGGTATTCTCCAGCTCGCCGACCTTCTGATAGATCATTTCCGCGTAGATCTTCAGCGCGCTGTTCAGCTTTTCGAAGATCCGGTTTTTCATGTTCTCGTTGTACATAAGCGCCTCGCTTTGTTTTTTGTTTTGACTTCGCCGGAAACCCGGCGCGGCGTAGAACCGCTCAGCGGTATTTTATCACAGACCAGAAGCGGAAACAAGCCGGTTCCCGCTTTGAATCGGAGAAGCCGCGATATGATACGGCCTCAAAGAAGAGAGCCCGGCAGGGTTATCGCTTTTCGTGACGCGCACTGAAGCGACAGCCTGCCGGGCTGATGTTTAGTTATTCAGAACGGAACTTGCGATCAGACGCTTGAGGATCAAAGCTCCGATTCCAGTTTCGCGGAGAAGCGCAGGATCTTTCTGGCTTCGCCGGCAAGCAGCTTGCCGTCGCCGTTCAGATCGCAGTTGATGAATCCCTGACCTTCAAGGGTCTCCAGTCTCGCGGAGACTCTCAGGACAAGACGCGCGTCGTTCGCGAGAACCTTGCCGTCCAGATTCGCGTCGCCCTTCATGCCGACCGGCGGCTTGGGCTCGGTGGGCTTGGGCTCGGTGGGCTTGGGCTCAGTCGGCTTGGGCTCGGTGGGCTTCGGCTCGGTCTTGGGCTCGCTCGGCGTGTCGGCGCCGGTCTCGGTCACGATGGCGATCTCGGCCTGCTCGTCCGTCGCGGCGTCGATGTATCTGCCGCTGACCTTGTCATACTTGCCGATGGTGTAGCCCTTGGACCAGTTGGTCGCGGCCTTGGTCGCGCCGGTGGCGGTGTCGTCGGTGTGCTCAAACAGAGCGAAGATCAGGTGATCGATGAACTCGATCGTGCTGGATACGAAGGGCTTGTTGAACGGATTGTCTTTCGCGTCGTTCTTCGCGAACACGTCGGACAGGGTCTTGAAGCTCAGATCGGTGATGGCGGGGAAGACCTTGTTCATCAGCAGGTTCTCCACGTCGCACACGAAGGTCGCGCCGTCGCCGCAGCCGTTGAGGAAGGACAGCGGGAACAGCTCGTTGAGCAGGACGTTCGCCTTGTAAGCGGCGCCGTAGGGCGCGTCGGCCAGACCGTCAGCGACGGCGGGGATGCCGGCGATGTAGTTGAGCGCCCAGGTGACGATGGTGTCAGCCTTGTCGGTCCAGGTCTTGTCGGTCGGATCGGGCTGGAACGCTCTGGTGGTGCTGTCCCACTGATCCAGCCAGTAGGTGGCGACGTCGAGGCCGATGGTGGCGATGGTGTCATACCAGTAAGCCTGGGTGGTGATGTTCTTGACAGCGCTGCCGTCGAAGACGAGCGCCTTGTAGCTGTCGACGGGCAGACCCGCGTCGGGCATCCACTTCTCAACAGCGGAAACGGCCGCGTATGCGCCGAGCTTCTCAAGGGTGTCAGCGCTTGCGGGCGCGGGAGCGCCGAACCAGCCGTCGAAGAACAGACCGAGAACCTTCACGGCCATATCTTCGGTGCTCATGGACTTGATGACGTCTGCGGTGAAGCCGGAGAAGTCGATGCCGGCGAAGTTGCCGCCGTTGGTGGTGGCGAACGCGTTCAGCGCGTAGGCAAGCACGCCGTTGAGGTTGGCGTCGATCTTGCTGTTGTCGCCGGTCTGCAGGTTCGCGGCAGCCTTGGCGTCCTCAGAGAGGATGACGTTGAAGATGCTGACAAGGATGTTGTTCAGGTTCTCAAAGATGCCGCTCTCGCCGTACTTGGAGATGGCCAGATCCTCAGCCGTGAAGCTGTAATCCATGTTGAAGATCTTGTTGAGCGCGGCCAGATCGTCCTTGCCCTGCAGCGCGCCGTTGATGAGCTCCTTGAGGTTGTTGTTCAGGGGATCAAGCGCGTAGGCTTCGATGACGCCGTCGGCGTACTCCGCGATGATCTCATAGATCGACTTCTCGAGGATCTTGTCGGCGTCGGCCTTGGAGACGGCCTTGACGACCTTCTCTTCGCCGGACTTGAAGTAGTCCTTATTGCTGACCACGTTGATGAACGCGGCGGCCAGCAGCTCGTCGGCGGTGAAGGAAGTGTAAGCGGAATCGGCGTAAGCGGGAACGCTCTTGCCGTCGGCATCCTTCTTCTCAGCCAGCAGGAAGTCATAGAGCAGACCCTTGAGCATGCCGGGCAGCGTCTTGACCATGTCGTTGATGTAATCGTCAGCCTTCTTGTCCTCGATCTTGAGCACGCCGCCCAGAGAGCCGAGGCTCAGCTTGCCCTGCAGCGCGGTCTTGATCAGGCTGATGTTGTTCTTATCGCCCAGGAAGCCGAACAGGCCGTAGATGATATCGAGCGCGTCGGAGTTCTTGGTGGACAGGGCGGTCTTGCCCTTGCCGCCGACGGTCAGCGCCTTGACAGAGAGGCTGGAGAGATCGCCTGTCAGCGCCTTCTTGCCAAGCAGGGGAGCGGCGTCGACCAGCGTGCCGATGATGCCGTCCACGGAGTTCAGGTCAAGGTTCTTGATGCCCAGCAGCTTCACAACGCCGGCAAAGCTGTCCGTGTTGGAGTTCAGGTTGGCGTCCGCCAGAACCTTGTCCAGATAGGCGATGAGCGCCTTGGCCAGATCCTCAGTCTCGGCGTCCTTGTAATCCGGATAGGATTCCTTGAGG
>ONWP01000014.1 GCA_900321595.1 uncultured Eubacteriales bacterium | reverse complement strand
CGTGGTCGTGGACAGCCGGATGACCTTGCTGTCAGCCGTGGAGACTGTCTCGCCGGAGGAAGCGCCGGACGCGTCTTCCGCCGCAGCGGAGGCAGCGGTCTCGGGCTCGCTCGTCTTGCTGCCGCCGCAGGCCGCGAGGCCCAGCAGCATCAGGACTGCCAGGAGGAGTGCTAAAACTTTTTTCATGATCCGTTTCTCCTTTTCAAACACGGAAGGCGTCGCCGTTTCCCGCGGCGCCCTTGAGCCGGAGGAGCGTCCAACGCCCCTGTGGATTTTCGGCTGCGTCCCGGAACGCGTGCGTCAGACGTTTAGCGCGCCGGGATCGGATGGGATCGAGCGTCCGATCAGATCGGACTGACGACATTATATCACATCGTTTTCAATATTAAAAGTGGAAAATCGAAAAATAGTAATCTTATATACACTTGTCTATTGCTTTTTTCCGGCCGCCGTGATAGAATGGAATACGAAAAGGGGGTGTGCGCCATGCGGATCGGGATCGTCACGGTCAGCGACCGGTGCTTTCGCGGGGAACGGGAGGACAAAAGCGGCCCTGCCGTCGCCGAATGCGTCGCGTCTCTGACGACGGATACGGTGTACCGGCTGACCCCGGATGAACCGGAGCGGATCGCGGCCGCGCTGATCGAGCTGTGCGACGAATGCGCCTGCGACGTGGTCTTCACCACCGGCGGCACGGGCTTCGCGCCCCGCGACGTGACGCCGGAGGCGACGAAGCGCGTGATCGGGCGGGAGGCGCCCGGCGTCAGCGAGGCCATCCGCGCCCGGAGCATGCAGATCACCCCGAAGGCCATGCTGTCCAGGGCGATCAGCGGGATCCGGGGCAGGACGCTCATCGTGAACCTGCCCGGCAGCCCGAAGGCCGTGCGCGAATCCGTCGAGGTCGTGCTGCCCGTCCTGCCGCACGCGGTGGAGACGCTGTCAGGCGATACGACGACCTGCGGCGGGGATTACGGCAAATGAACGGCGAAAAACCGGCGGTGCAGGGCTTCGACGTGTCGGCTGCGTCGGTCGCCGTCGTCGGCTGCGGCGGACTGGGCACGAATGTGTGCGCGCATCTGGCCGGCGCGGGCGTCGGCAGACTTCTGCTGTGGGATCACGACCGCGTGGAGACGCGGAATCTGAACCGGCAGTTTTTCTATACGCCGGCGGATGCGGGCAAACCGAAGGCCGCGACGCTTGCGAAGCGTCTGCGCGCTTACGCGCCGGAGATCGAGATCGCGCATTTTGACAGGAAGGCGGAGTCTTCGGCCGATCTCGCGCCGACGGCCGGCTGCGGTGCGGTCGTCTGCGCGGCGGACAATATCCCGGCGCGGCGCGTCGTGTGGGAATTCTGCGAGGCGCGGGGGATCCCCTGCGTATTCGGCGCTGTCGCCGGCGACTGCGGGACCGCGTTCGCCGCTGTTCCCGGTCTGACCGCGACGCCGGACGACGGCGGCGTCTTTGACGAACCGAATCGAAGCTATCCTTCGCCGGGGCCGACCGTGGGACTTGTCGGCGCGCTGCAGGCGAAGCTTGTCATTGAAATATTACGCGGAAAGCTGCTCTGCGCGGGCGTTTTATACGCGCTCAGCGGCTGCGAGGTATCGGCGCTGCCGATCAAACGAACGAATTCAAGCGAGGAGTGAGGGATTTGACGAATCTGAAAGGCTATATGGGGCGGGTCCTGTTCGTGGATCTGACCAAACAGACCTATGAGGACTTCCCCTGGACGGACGAAGATCGCATCCGCACCGTCGGCGGCAAGGTCATGGCGGCCGACATCCTGCTGAAGCATATCCGGCCGGGTATGAAGGCTTTCGACGAGGACAACTGGCTCGTTATCACGACCGGTCCGCTGACCGGCACCGGCTGCCCGAACACGAGCCGCTTCAACATCTCGACGATCTCGCCTTTGACGGGGATCGTGACCTCCTCGAACTGCGGCGGCGATTTCGGTCTGGCGCTCAAGCGCGCCGGCTTCGACGCCATGATCATCACCGGGCGCAGCGAGAAGCCCGTCCGCCTGATGGTGACCGAGAAGAAGGTCGTCTTCATGGACGCCGGCGCGTTGTGGGGCCTGACCACCGGCGAAACGCAGAAAAAGCTGGGCAGCGCGCCCGGCAAGCTGGTCATCGGCCCGGCGGGCGAGAACAAGGTGCTGTACGCCTGCGTGTTCAGCGGCGAGCGCACCGCGGGACGCGGCGGCGTCGGCGCGGTCTTCGGCGACAAGAACCTCAAGGCGGTCACGGCGCACGGGGCGAAGATGCCGGAGGTCTGCGACCGCGAAAAGCTCAAGGCGCTCAACGTCAAATGGACGAAGCTGCTGCGGACGCATCCGCTCACCGGCAGACAGCTGCCGAAGCTCGGGACCGCCGGACTCGTCGCGCCGATGCAGGCGCATTCGATATTGGCGACGAAGAACTTCTCGGCCGGCCGCTACGACGGCTTTGAGAAGGTCTCCGGCGAGGTGCTCGCGGAGGAGCATCTGGTCTCCAACGCGGCGTGTACGACCTGCGTCATCCGCTGCG
>ONWP01000018.1 GCA_900321595.1 uncultured Eubacteriales bacterium | reverse complement strand
CGTCACGGCGTCGAAGACGTAGCCCGCCTCCGTCGCGTCCTTTTTGAGAAACTTCATGCGGGCGGGCGTATTGTAAAAGAGGTCGCGCACGACGATGGTCGTGCCCTTCGGGCAGCCGGCGTCCTCGATGGACTCCTCCCGGGAGCCGGCGATGCGGTACCGGGTGCCGATGGGCGCGTCCTGCGTGCAGGTGAGCACCTCGACGGCGGCCACGGCCGCGATGGAGGCCAGCGCCTCGCCCCGGAAGCCGAACGTGCCGATCGAGAACAGATCCTCGCGGCTTTGAAGCTTGCTGGTCGCGTGGGGCAGGAATGCCGTGCGCACGTCCGCGCGGTCGATGCCGCAGCCGTTGTCCGTGACGCGGATATAGCGGACGCCGCCGTTTTTGATCTCCACGGTCACGTCTGTCGCGCCGGCGTCGATGGCGTTTTCGAGCAGCTCCTTCACAGCGGAGGCGGGCCGTTCCACGACCTCGCCGGCCGCGATGAGATCGGCGATCTCCTGCGGCAGTACGCGGATGACGGACATAGGCGGCCTCCTTTCGGTCGGTGGATTATCTGAGCTGCTGTTTCCAGGCGTAGAGCCGCGTCAGCGCTTCAATGGGGGTGAGGGTATCGGTGTCGAGCATGCGGATCTCGTCCGCGACGCGCGAGGCCAGATCCGATTCAAAGGACAGCTGCGCCTGCGCCTCCTGCCGGGGCGCGGCGACGGGCGCCGCGGGCGCTTCGCCGTCGGTCAGATCCTCCAGGATCGCGCGCGCCCGCTTCGTGACGGCGGCGGGCAGACCGGCCAGGATGGCGACCTCCACGCCGTAGCTGCCGTCGGCCGGGCCGGGGACGATGCGGCGCAGGAACGTGATGTCGTCGCCCCGCTTTTTGACGGAGGTATTGAAATTGTGAACGCCGGGGATCTGTCCCTCCATGGCGGTCAGCTCGTGGTAATGGGTCGCGAAGAGCGTCTTCGCGCCGATCTTTTCGGTGACGTGCTCGAGCACGGCACGGGCGATGCTCATGCCGTCGTAGGTGGAGGTGCCGCGCCCGATCTCATCGAGGATGATGAGACTTTTCTTCGTGGCGCACGACAGGATCTCCGCCACCTCGACCATCTCGGTCATAAAGGTGGACTGGCCCGCGGCGAGGTCGTCCGACGCGCCGATCCGGGTGTAGACCGCGTCGCACACGCCGATCCGGGCCTTCGCGGCGGGGACGAACGCGCCCATCTGCGCCAGGATCACGATGAGCGCCGTCTGGCGCATATAGGTGGATTTGCCCGCCATGTTGGGACCGGTGACGATCGCCGTGCGGCTGTCGCGGCAGTCCAGGTACACGTCGTTGGGGACAAAGGGCGCGTCCGTCATGAATTTTTCCACGACCGGATGGCGGCCCGCTTTAATGTCGATGACGTCGGAGGCGTCGATCTCCGGGCAGACGTAGCCGCCGTCCCGGGCGGTCTCCGCCAGCGAGGAGAGCGCGTCCAGCTGCGCGACGGCCTCCGCCGTGGCGCGCAGCCGCGCCTGCGCGTCGGCCACCTTCGCGCGGATCTGCGTGAAGATCTCATATTCCAGTGTGACGGCGCGCTCCTGCGCCCCCAGCACCTTGGATTCCAGTTCTTTTAATTCGGGGGTGATGTACCGCTCGCAGTTGACGAGCGTCTGTTTGCGGATATAGTCGTCGGGGACCAGCTCCTTGTAGGAGTTCGTCACCTCGATGTAGTAGCCGAAGACTTTATTGTAGCCGATCTTCAGCTTTTTGATGCCGGTGCGCTCCTGCTCGCGCTGCTCGATGTCGCGCAGCATTTCCCGGCCGCCGCCGGAGATCGTGCGCAGCTCGTCCAGCTCGGCGTTGAAGCCGTCTCGGATCATGCGTCCTTCGCGGACGGAAAAGGGCGGATCGTCGGTGATGGCGGCGTCGATGAGCGCCAGCGTGTCCTCCAGCGTGTCGATCTGCGCCGCGCTGTCGCGCAGCATGGCGGTTTTCACGCCTTCGAGCAGCGCCTTCAGCGGGGCGAACCGTTCGACGGACTGGGCGAAGGCGCGCAGCTCCTTGGCGTTGGCGGTGCCGTAGACGATGCGCGTCATGATGCGCTCCACGTCGTAGATGCCCCTGAGCCCCTCGCGCAGGTCGTCGCACAGGCCGCTGTCGTCAAACAGCTCCGACACGGCGCGCTGCCGGTACAGGATCGAGGTCACGTCCAGCAGGGGCTGCTCCGTCCAGGCGCGCAGCATCCGCTTGCCCATGGGCGTGACCGTGCGGTCGATCACCCAGAGCAGGGAGCCCTTCTTTTCGCGCCGGCGGGATTCCACCAGCTCCAGATCGTCTCTGGCGGCGGCGCCCACGGACATATAGGATTCGTTGCCGTAGAGCTGTACGCGGCTGATGTTGGCCAGATCGCATTTCTGCATCTGCCGCAGGTAGCCGAACGCCGCGCCGACGGCGACCGTCAGCGCCGGCTCGGCGAGGACGGGAGCCGCCTTTTCGTCGGGCAGAACGGCGCGGATCTCGCGTTCGCAGACGTCCGTAGCCGTCTCCTGCGCCGTGAGGGTGCGGCTGAAGACGCTGAGCTTGCGGGTGAGAAATTCATTCAGCCGCCGCAGCTTCGTCACGTCGCCGGCGATGAGCAGCTCGGACGGGGTGAAGCGCGCCAGCTCGTCGATCAGCCTGTCCTCGAGCCGTCTGCCGGAGACCGTCGTGGCGAAGGTCTCGCCGGTGGAGACGTCCGTAAAGCACAGACCGGCGTGTTTTTTCTCGCAGGAAACACAGCCGAGGAAGTTGTTCTTTCCCTCGTCGAGCATGCCCGCCTCGATGGCCGTGCCGGGGGTGTGCACCCGGATCACGTCCCGGGCGACGAGCCCCTTTGCCTTCAGCGGATCCTCCATCTGCTCGCAGACGGCGACCTTATAGCCCTTCGCGACCAGCTTCGCGATGTAGCCGTCGGCGCTGTGGAAGGGAACGCCGCACATGGGCGCCCGCTCCGGCTGTCCGCAGTCGCGGCCGGTCAGCACCAGCTCCAGCTCCCGGGACGCCGTCTTCGCGTCGTCGAAAAACATCTCGTAAAAGTCGCCCAGGCGATAGAACAGGATGGTGTCGGGGTATTGCGCCTTCACCTTGAGATACTGCTCCATCATGGGCGTGTATTGCGCCATGGGTGCCTCCCGCTTCTCAGCCGCAGCCGCCGCAGGTGCTGCAGGAGCCGGTGCAGCCGCCGAACTCCGGCTGAGGCTCGGCGGTCTCGGGATCCTCGCCCTGCAGGACGAGCCCCAGGAGCTTGACGGTGTAGTTCATCATGTCGTCGATCTCCTGCTTGGCCTCCTCAAAAACGCGCATGGTGGGGGTCGTCATGATCTCGGTATAGACCTCCTGGAACTCCCTGTCGCAGGCTTCCATTTTGTCCGTGTCGGGGGTCTCCTTTGAGGCCTCGGCGTGGTATTCCTCCTGCAGGCGGGTCAGCTTCGCCATCAGCATCTGCACGTTCGCGTCGGCGTCGTTGGCCTTCTTCGCCTCCATGTACCGAAGATATCTGGGGTCGCGCTGGATCTCCTTGCCCAGCTCGCGGGTCAGTCTTTCCACACTCATGGTATTTTCTCTCCTTTATGCTTGTTCGCCGTAGAGCATCCACGTCCGCGGACGCGTCACTCTGACGTCTGTAAATTGTCCGATCAATGCCGGATCGCCGGGGAATTTGATGATGACGTTGCCCTCCGTCCGGCCGCAGAGCAGCCCCTCCTCGTCGCCGGGCTCGGTCAGGACCCGGAAGACGCGGTCCTTCATGGCGGCCGTTCTGCGGGAGGCGATCTCCTCCTGCAGGCCGCACAGCTCCCGGAACCGGGCGCTTTTCTCCGCGGGGGGCGTCGGGTCGTCCATCGCGGCGGCCGGCGTGCCCTGCCGCTTCGAGTAGATGAACGTAAAGAGGGAGGTGTACTCCACGCGGCGCACCAGATCGAGCGTCTGCTCGAAGTCCTCCCGCGTTTCGCCCGGAAAACCGACGATGATATCGCTGGTGATCGACAGCTCCGGCATGACTTTCCGCGCGTATTCGATGAGGGACAGGTATTTCGCCCGGTCGTAGTGCCGGTTCATGCGCTTCAGGATCGCGTCGGAGCCGGACTGGACGGGCAGGTGCAGGTGCTTCGCGACCTTTTCGCAGTCGGCCATGGCGTCCAGCAGCGCCGGGGTGCAGTCCTTCGGGTGGCTCGTCATGAAGCGGATGCGGAAGTCGCCGGGGATGTCGTTGATCCGGCGCAGCAGCGTCGGGAAATCCGCGTCGAAGCCGCAGCCGTTGCCGTAGGAGTTGACGTTCTGCCCCAGCAGGGTGATATCCTTCGCGCCGTCGGAAACGAGCGCGCGCGCCTCCGCCAGCACGGCGTCCGGCGTACGGCTGCGTTCGCGGCCTCTGACGTAGGGGACGATGCAGTAGCTGCAGAAGTTGTTGCAGCCGTACATGACGGGCAGCCACGCCTTGACCCCGCGGTCGCGTTCGACGGGCAGTCCCTCGGCGATCGTGCCGTCGCCGGGCGTGATCTCGATCAGCCTGCGGCCGGCGGACAGCACCCGGTACAGCAGCTCCGGCACCCGGTGGATGGCAAAGGTGCCGAAGATAAGATCCACGTAGGGGTAGCTCTTTCGCAGCTTTTCGGCGATATGGGGCTGCTGCACCATACAGCCGCACAGGGCGATGACGAGCGCGTCTTTTTTTTCGGCCTTCAGCCGTTTGAGCGCGCCCACGTTGCCGAAGACGCGGTCCTCGGCGTGCTCGCGCACCGCGCATGTGTTGAACAGGATCAGGTCCGCGTCGTCGGGCGTTTCGGTGAAGCCGTAGCCGATCTCGCGGAGCTGCCCCTTGATGCGTTCGCTGTCGGCGACGTTGCCCTGACAGCCGTAGGTGTGCACGTAAGCCTTCTTCGGCGCGTCCGAGCGGGCCGAGAGAAGCTCCCGGCAGAGAAGCGCGTATTCCGTCTGCCGGGCCATCTCCGCGTCGGGGACGAACCGGCCGCGCTGGGTCTGGTCCATGAAATTGCTCCAATCATACGTATAACAAATCAGTATATAGTATAATCCATAAGAGGGCAAAAGTCAACAGCGGCAAAGCGGCCTTCCGCCCTGTCTGACGACGAAAAAACGGCTCCCGGCGGGGAACCGTTTGTACGGAAAAACGAAGCCTTTTGTCCGGCGCGTCACAGACTCGTTTTGGCAAAGTTCACGACCTGGCCGTACTGACTGACGCGGCGGCTGTACTCCGCCTGCGAGATGTCGCTCGGGTTGGCGAGCCCCCAGTTCCCGTACGAGTCCCGGTAGAAGATGAAGGCGCCGACGTAGGGACTGCCTGACCGCGTGAGATCCTTGCCCGCGTGCGCCTTGGGAACCAGTTCGCCGTTTTCCAGCGCGCAGAGCCGGTGGGCTTCCATCATCGCGCCGCCGTAGATGAATTCGTAGATCCGCCCGTCGGCTCGCAGATAATAGCCGACGCGCTGCGCCGAGGACGCGACGTGCGTCACCCTGCCGCCGCGGATCGTGTACAGGCCGCCGATCATGCCGCTGTTGTCGTCCGATTTCGAGATGAGCAGCTCCTTGATCCCGTCGCCGTCCAGGTCGAACAGCGCGTAGCCGATCTCGCGGGCCTGCGGCCGCAGCAGGAGGAAGTATTCCCCGACCGGATAGCCGTCGGGATATTTGTTGTAGGCGTAGCCCTGCCAGCCGTTCGAGGCGGCGCGCCGGAACGCGTTGAGCAGCGGCCGGTACAGCTCCTCGGCGGGCGGCTGCGGATTGCGCGCCTCGGCGAAGGTGGTCAGACGCGCGCTCACGCGCAGGATGATCCGGGCGTCCTTGGCGGAGACATTGCCGTCGCCGTAGGCGTCCGCGGCCGTTCTCTGCGACTCGTTCGAGTTTTCAAGCCGCGCCGATATGCGAAGGGCGAGGCGCGCGTCCTTCGCGCTCACCCTGCCGTCGCCGTCAACGTCGCCCAGAGCAAGCGCGTACGCCGGGAGCGCGGCCGCGATCACGAGCAGACAGACGAGCAGGAGGGAAAATGCTTTTTTCATAAAAATACTTCCTTTCGGAAATTCCGTATTAGTATCAGAATAGCACGATCGCCGGTGTTTGTCAACGGCGGCCGGCGGGAAAAAGAGGACGCGGATGATCGGTTGTCGCACGGACGCGTCACCTCGCGCCGGGCGGCCGGAAAAACGCCGAAATTGCGTTGACAAGGGCTTTTTCATATGTTAATTTGATCGCGCAGACTTACGGTCTGACATTTTTTTCGGGAGGCCGAAACATATGGAAGAGAATCAAAATCCGATGCAGAATCCTGCACCGCCGACGCCCGCGCCCAAGCCGAAGAAGCCGGTCTATAAGCGCGTCTGGTTCTGGCTTATCATCGTTTTCGCGGCACTGGTGCTGCTCGTCGTGATCGCCGGCGGCGGCAAAGGCGATCAGGGCAAAGCGGAGGAACCGGCGCAGACGGCGTCGCAGACCGAGCAGCGGACGGCCGTGCCGGCGGCGACGGAAGCGGCGGTGAAGACCGATTACGAGGTCGGCGAAGGGATCGTGAAGCTGTGGACAGACAGCATCGGTTCGACGTGGGTCAGCGCCGCAGTCCCGGTGAAGAATACGGGCACGACGAATCTGTACCTTTCCAGCGCGACGATCGATCTGGAAAAGGCGGACGGCTCGCTCGCGGCGTCCATGAGCATGGTCAACGCTTACCCGCAGGTGCTGAAGCCCGGGGAGACGGCCTGGTATTACAACGACACGACCTACGACGGCAGCGCGTCCGACGCGCTGACCGCCGTGCCCCATCCGCAGGTCGAAGAGGCGAAGGTCGACTGCGTCCGGCTGAACACCTCGGATATCGCGCTGTCGGACGACGAGTATACGGGTCTGAAGATCATCGGCCGCGTCGAGAATCAGACGGAAGCGGAGCAGTCTCTCGTTTACGTCACCGCTGCGCTGTACGATCAGAACGGCGCGTGCCTCGGCGTCGCGTTTACGATCCTGACCGATCCGGTCAAGCCCGGTGAGAAGATCAGCTTCAGCATGGGCAGCCTCGCGTCGCGGATCTCCGCGTCTGACGTCGCGTCCTACGAGGTCTTCGCGTACCCGAATCAGATGCAGTTCTGATCCCCGCGAAAAGAAATGAGCGGCCGCAGAAACGGCCGCTTGTTTGTATGCGGATCGCTTACGCGTCCATGATCTCCAGCGTGACTTTTCCGGTCATGTGCTCGTAGGTGACGCGCACCACCGCGTTGTCATGCGGGATGACCATGGGGTTGCCGTGGCCGGCGCCGGAGAAGGGGAACGGGTGGTTCAGGCTCGCGCACGCCGACAACGTGCCCCAGGTGGATACGGCGAAGCGGTATTCGCCGGCGTAAGGCATGACGAAGGTCAGCGCGTATTTGCCGTCCCCGATATAGTACATGCGGGTGATCTCACTGTTGGAGTCGTCCGCGACCGCGCCCACATACGGTTGGAAGGAGCCGTAGACGACGACCTTCTCGGGGTAGCGCACGCCGGTCTCGGGATCGTCGATCTCTCTGGCGCCGAAGTCGAGCAGATCGGAGGGGTTCGCCCACGCCCGGTATTTTTCGTAGCCCTCGTCCAGGATGCGTTTAACCGCGTCCTCCTGTCCGAAGCCGTCCGGACAGGCCTCAGAGGGATCGTTGAGCTTGTAGCAGCGCTCCTGTCCGTCGCCGCCGGCGCCGATGCCGCGCATCAGCGGGAAGGCGAAGAAGCCGTCTGGGTTGTTCACGGCGGTCCACTTCATCGTGTAGTCGAGAAACTTGTCGCGCTCCTCCTTCGGCTGGCTGGCGAACCAGCTGATCTGGTCGCCGCCCCACCACTGGTTCCAGGCGCGCTCCTCGTAGGTCTGGTGCTCGTAAGCCCAGGCGTCGCGGCCGCCCCAGTTGTCGTATTCGTACAGGAAGGGCAGCGCCTTCTCGTACACGCCCTCGGG
>ONWP01000183.1 GCA_900321595.1 uncultured Eubacteriales bacterium | reverse complement strand
TTGTCGGCGTCGCGGCGCTGACGTTCGCGCTGTTGTGCGCCGTGCTGCCGCCGATCCGGCGGGCGTTCCGTCCGCGGGCGATCCCGGACTTCTGCCTCGCGCTCGCCGTCTGCGCGGCGGCGATGCTGGCGTGGCCAATCTATTACGCGTATTACGTCCCGGATCCGGCGCGGATCGCCGAGGCGCGGATCGAATGCGATTCCGTCTCTCTTCGCACCCGGGACGAGGCGCAGATCCGGCAGGCGCTCGAGCTGATGCGCCTCTGCGCGGCGGAACCGGCCGACGCGCCGACCGGGACTTCGACGGTCTTCCTGACCTTCATCACGCGCGACGGCGGTGAGATCCGGCGGTCGTATGAATGCGCCAATGACGACGCATCGCTCGCCGAGCCCGGGAGCCCGATCGCCCGGCTGAACCGGTTCGCGGTCTCGCGGCCGGATCTGACGGCGCAGGTTTTCGGCACGGATTCGCTGGACGACCTGACGTTTGTCGACGTGGAGACCTGGCTGTCGCCGCTGCAGGTGACGCCGGAATGGACGCGCGGTCTCGCGGAGGCGTTTCTCGAGGATCTGCGCGCGGGCAGTGCGGATCTGATCTGCTCGGACGGCAATCTGCCCTGCAGCGTCAAGTGCGCCGCGCCGTATACGAAGCTGGCGCTCAACGACGACGGTACGCCGAAGCTGAACCGGCACGACATGTACTATGGGATCTCCAAGCTCGACGTCTTCGCGTCAGATCAGGAGATCGCCGCACGCCTCGCCGCCATCCGGGAAAAGCATCCGAAGGCGATCGCGTCCTATACCGTTACGCTGAATCTGCAGCCGGGCAGCGCGTCCTACGAATACGCGGCGCCGCTGCTGCGCATCGAGGAGGCGCTGGGGGAGGCGTCGACGCTGGCCGCCGGATAATCTTGCTGAAGGTCGTTGCTTTTTTCCTGCGTGTGTGGTATGCTTTGCGGTGAAAGGACGTGAACCGCATGAAAACCTTTTTCCAGAGCGCTTTTATGAAAGTGTTTTTCGCGATCGTGCTGTTCTTCGGCGCGATGTTCGGCCTGAACAGCTGGGACACCATCAAGAAGTACGACGCCAAGGTCGAGAAGCTGACCTTCATGGAGAACACCATGGAGACCGCGATCCCGCAGACCAGCGTCTACACCACCATCAAGAATCACTTCGAGAGCCCCCTCGCCGAAGGCAAGACCGTCAAGAAGGCCATCCTCATCGGTTATGACGGCTGCCGTCTGGACGCGCTGACGCTCATCGACGACAACCATCCCAGCGCCATCCGCCGCGTGCGGGAGCAGGGACACGCGCTGATCGCCTACGCCGGCGGCGCGAACTATCCCGAGTACAACGTCCAGAAGACGAAGACCGCGCCCGGCTGGTGCACCGAGCTCACCGGCGAATGGGCAAACGTCCACGGCGTCAAGGACAACCTGCAGGTCAAGAAGAGCGGCGTCAACACGCTGATGACCGCCGGCGTGGAAACCGGCCTCTTTGACGACAGCGCCATGTACGTCTCCTGGCGGAATCACTTCACCTCGAATCTCAGCACCTATAAGCAGGAGAAGGCCTACACCGAGGAGAAGGGGCTGCCCGTCACCTGGCTTTACGCCGAGGACGACGACGGCACCCGCGCCAACGTGCTGGCCGACCTGAACCGCGAGGACTGCTCGGACTTCA
The DNA here is from genome assembly GCA_900321595.1 of uncultured Eubacteriales bacterium. GTDB lineage: Bacteria > Bacillota > Clostridia > Oscillospirales > Acutalibacteraceae > UBA1081. Next base: position 1,923 of record ONWP01000183.1, on the reverse strand, counting down.
TCTTCCTGACGCTCGAGTACACCGACCACTGCGGCCACAGCACCGGCTTCAACGTGGAGAGCAAAAAGTATCAGACCGCCTTCTACAACGCGGAAGCGGCCGCGGACGAATTCCTCGACGCCATCGAGGCGAGACCGAATTATGACACCGAGGACTGGCTCATCATCATGGCCACCGACCACGGCGGGTACGACACCTTCCACGGCGCCTCCACCAAGCAGGAGCGCATGATCTGGATCGTCTGCAACAAGGACATCGTTGCCAGCGAGAACACGCACGGATAAACCGAACAGACTGTTTCCCCGGCCGGGCGCCGGGGAATTTGCGTTTTTTACGTTTTTTGGACGGTTGCCTATCGCTTTTTGCGGATCGCTGTGCTATAATGTGCGCGATCAGCGGCGACGCCGCAACTTTTTCCCTGAGGGAGGATCATTGGAATGGATAAGAAATACCCCGGTCTGCCGATGCGGTTCGCGCACACCGGCGTGACCCAGTACGCGCCGGAGAATTCGCTGGAGGCCTTCAAAAAAGCGGCGGAGCTGGGCTGCGAGGGCATCGAGCTGGATATCAACCTGTCCGGCGACGGCGAGATCGTCATCACCCACAACGACAACATGGGCTATATGACCTTTGACAAGCATCACGAAGCGCTCAGGGATCTGACCGTCGAGCAGATCAAGCGGTTCGACATCCCGTACCGCAACGCGCTCAAATTCAAATATCCGCCCTATCCGTGGACGGAGGCCGCCGGCGGCACCCGCTGCCCCGTGCCCGAAAACCACCCGGAGAGCCGCGTGACCCACCTGATCACGATGCCGGAATTCGACGCGTGGCTCGCCACCGTGGACTACGACCTGACCGTGGAGGTGGAGTTCAAGGCCTGCGGCATGTGCGACAGGATGGATGAGATCCTCGCCGAAAGCCCCAACGTGAGCCGGTATATCCTGTTCTCAGGCAATTTTGACGTGCTTGAGGAGATGCAGGCGCATTACCGGGAGAAGGGCAAGCCCGCCGGGCTGCGTCTGGGCGCGAACATCCGATTCATCAACGAGCGCACGATGGACTTCGTGCGGCGGTCGGATCTCTACGAGGTGGGGCTCAACGACGGCGCCTTCACGAAGGAGGACGTGGATATGCTCGCCGGTCTGGGGGTCAAGGTCTTCTCCAACCTCGGGGATTATCCCGAGTGGTGGGCGCGTCTCGCGCCGTATGGCGTCACCGGCTTCAAGACCAACTACCCGGACGCCTACACCGAGTGGTGGGCTGAAACGCAGAGCTGACGCCGACGCCCGCGGCATAGACAAATTATACAATTTTCCCGCTCCAATTTCTCTTTTCGGGGCGGGAAAAATTTATTGACAATTTCTTCGTTTTTCGATATATTTTAATTTGTTGCAGGATATCCATTTTCTGCTTCGGTCAAACAAAACGAAGGAGAGGGGCTGAAAATTGTCCAACATCATTGATCTGAAGGATATCTCCGTTTCTTTTGACGGGGAAAAGGTTCTGGACGGGATGAACCTGAGCATCGAGGATAAGAAATTCCTCACGTTCCTCGGACCCTCCGGCTGCGGGAAGACGACCACGCTGCGTGTCATCGCGGGGTTCTTACAGCCTGACAGCGGAGACGTGATCTTCGACGGGAAACGCATCAACGGCGTGCCCAGTCACAAACGGCAGGTCAACACCATCTTTCAGCGGTACGCGCTGTTCACGCATCTGAACGTGTTCGAGAATATCGCGTTCGGTCTGCGCATCCGCAAGACGCCGGAGAAGGAGATCCGGCGGCGCGTCAGCGAGATGCTGGAGCTGGTGAACCTCAGAGGCTTTGACGAACGCAGCGTCAATTCGCTGTCCGGCGGACAGCAGCAGCGCGTGGCCATCGCCAGAGCCCTGATCGTCAATCCGCGCGTGCTGCTTCTG
>ONWP01000238.1 GCA_900321595.1 uncultured Eubacteriales bacterium | reverse complement strand
TGAAAACGGCGACGAGCTGGTCCTCACCGGCGGCTTCATCCAGAAGAATCTGCACGCCAACAAGTCCATCTACATCGAGCGCGAGATCGGACAGCGCCCGGTGCTGGCCTTCGGCAACAGCGGCAGCGACACGAGCATGATGAACTACACGATCGACAGCCGCAACCCGTATCCCGCGCAGGCGTACATGATCATCGCCGACGACAACGTCCGCGAGTGGGGCGATCCTGCGGTCTGGGCCGAGAAATCCGCTGAGAACGAGGCGAAGGGGTATATCCCGGTCTCCATGAAGGACGACTTCGCCGAGATCTACGCGGAAGGCGTCAAGCCGGCCGCCGAGCAGTACCGCGAACCGGAGCTGCCTGCGCTGGACACAGCCGCGTAACGCGCGTGAAAGACTTTGAACAACGGGTCTGCCGAAGCCGGCGGGCCCGGTTTTTGCGTTTGCCGCAGTATTGCAAACCGCCCGCGGCCGTGGTATAATTCCCTCAGCACCGACCCTTTCCCGGCGCGTGCAATCAATCAGGCCGGTTCGGAGGAAAACGTATGTCTGCGAATGTCATTCTGTGTGTGATCATACCCTTCGCGGGGACGTGTCTTGGCTCCGCGATGGTGTTCTTTCTCAAGGATCAGCTGTCTGAGAACGTGACGAAGATCCTGTCCGGCTTCGCGGCGGGCGTGATGGTCGCCGCGTCGGTCTGGAGCCTGCTGATCCCGGCGCTCGAACAGAGCGCGCAGATGGGCAAGCTGTCCTTTATCCCGGCGGCGGTCGGCTTCCTGGTGGGGATCGGCTTCCTGCTCCTGCTGGACGTGGTGACGCCGCACATGCATCCCGACCGGCAGAAGGAGGGACCCCGGCGCGGTCTGAAGCGCACGACGGAGCTCTTCCTGGCCGTGACGCTGCACAACATCCCGGAGGGCATGGCGGTCGGCGTCGTCTGCGCCGGTTGGCTCGCGGGGAACAGCCACATCAGCGCCACCGGCGCGCTGGTGCTGGCGATCGGCATCGCGATCCAGAACTTCCCCGAGGGGGCGATCGTCTCCATGCCGCTGCGCGCGGAGGGGATAAAGAAGGGCAGGACGTTCCTTTACGGCGCGGCGTCCGGGATCGTCGAACCGATCGCGACGGTGCTGACGCTGCTCGCTGCGCAGGCCGTCGTGAGCGTGCTGCCGTACCTGCAGGCGTTCGCGGCCGGCGCGATGATCTACGTCGTGGTCGAGGAGCTCGTCCCGGAGATGTCCGCGGGCAGGCACACCAACGTCGGCACCATCACGTTCGCGCTGGGCTTCGTGCTGATGATGATCCTGGACGTGGCGCTGGGATGACGCGGGAGAGGACAGGCGTATGAAGGTGCTTGTGCTCAACGGGAGCCCGAAAGAGAAAAGCGATACGTTTCAGCTGACAGAGGCGTTCCTGCGGGGATTTGACCCGGCGGGGAAGCATGACGTGCGGATCGTCGACGTGATCGGCAGATCGGTCGCCCCGTGCAGAGGCTGCTTCGCGTGCTGGGAAAACGCGGACGGACGCTGTGTGATCGACGACGATCAGAACGCGATCCTGGCGCTGTACCGGGAAAGCGACGTCATCATCTGGAGCTTTCCGCTCTACTGCTACGGCATGCCGTCCCACCTCAAGGCGGTGCTGGACCGCACGATCCCGCTGATCAGACAGAAAATGGTCCGGCTGCCGGACGGGACGGTGCGGCACGAGGCGCTCGTTGATTTCTCGCGCATCCATACGCTGATCATCTGCGGTTGCGGCTTCCCGGACTGGGAGGGCAACTTTGACGCGGTGCGGATCATGTCCGCGAACTGCTTCGGCAGGCCGGACATCGTCTGCGTGCCCGAGGCGCCGCTGATGAACGTGCCCGAGGCGCAGATCGTTGCGGAGCCGCTGCGCAGACGCTTCGAGGCGGCTGGCGCGGAATATGAAAGGACGCTGACGCTTTCCGCGCGGACGGTCGCGGCGCTGGAGACGCCGATGATCTCCGCGGCGGAATACATCCGCAATGTGAACGGCGGATGACCGGACAGAAAAGGCGGGAGGCCTGAAATGATGCTCAAAAGATTCCAGAACGCCTTCGGCCGGTACGTCGCGGACATCCCGGGACAGCGAAGACTCGCGTACAGTATGTCGTCCACCGACGACTTTTACGATCTGATCGAACGAAACCGGCGCGAACGGCATCCGGGCGCGGTGATCCGCTTCCATGACCTGACGAACGGGCGCGTGTACGAGCCCTTCGCGCTGCGCGAAAACGTCCTGTACGGCGAGCCGGTGTTCGCGGACGGCGCGTACTGCTTCCTGCGGTGCGACTATGACGCCGGGACGGTCGATCTGCTGCGCTTCCTGCCGGAGCGGACGCCGGAGCGGCTCGTTTCCCTGCGGTTCGCCGACGCGGATCCCTGCGCGAATCTGCGCGTCGTGGGGAAGGGCGCGCACGTCGTCAGCCAGGGCGACGAGCTGCGCTGCTATTATCCGGAAGCGTTTTCCTTCCCGCTGCGGCCGCATGAGGCCGTCTGCCTGATCGAGGACGACCGGGTCCTGACCGAAATGTGGGTCGAGGAAGGCTGGGACGACGAAAACGAACGCGCCACAGCGGATTACCGGTTTTATTATAAGCTTCTTACGCGCGATCTGCGTGGAAACGTGCTGTCGGAGACGATCGGCACCGTGTATCAATCGCCCGACGGCGACTGGTGGATCGCCTGACTGCGCGTCCGGCGGGAATAAGCGCAAGGTTTGGAGACGTCGCAATGAAGAGGAGAAAAACGTTGAATATTCGTCTGTTTGCCGTGATCGCGCTGATCGTGATCGCGGCCGTGCTGTGTATCGTGCTCGCGTGCGAGATGCCGGGGATCCGGACGCTGCGCTTCGAGGCGGGCGCGTACGACGTGCCGGCGCCCGCGGGGCTCGGGGCGTTCACATCGAAGAAGGCCGCGCCGGATCACGCCGATCTGTACGTGTCCCCGGACGGCTCCGACGACGCGGACGGAAGCCGGGCCCATCCGCTCGCTACGATCGAACGGGCCCGCGAACTGGTTCGCGACATGGATAAAAGCGGACGGGACGGGATCACCGTCGAGCTCCTGCCGGGGGAATACCGCATCAGACCCCTCACATTCGGCCGGGAGGACGGCGGAACGGCGGACTGCCCCGTCACATACCGCGCTTCCGGCGACGGCGAGGTGATCTTAAACGGCGGCATGACGCTCAAAAAAACGGATTTCGGGCCGCTTCCGCGGGAAGCCGCCGACAGGCTCGGCGACGACGCGAAGCAGCACGTCCTGACCGTCGATCTGACGAAGCTGGGGCTGACCGCGGACGACTGGGGGAAGCTGTACCCGGTGGGAAAGTACAGCACCGCGGACAAGTATGACGGCGACACGACGGGGCCCGTGCCCTGCGCGCTCTACTGCGACGGCGTGCGCATGACGACGGCCCGCTACCCGAATGAGGGCTTCCTCAAGGTCGAGTCGGTCGTCCGGGAGGGGGAGAGCAGGGAGAACTCCACGAGCAATCACAGCGTCTGGCCGGGCTGGGAGACGGTGCGCAATCCGCAGACCACGATCTTCCGCGCGGACGCGGACACCGCCCGGCGCATCGCCGGCTACGCGACCACGGACGGCGTGTGGCTCTGGACGGCGCTCGCCTACGACTGGGCTGACGCGACGACGCCGCTGAAAAGCTTCGACCCGGACGAGCGGACGATCGAGCCCGCTTACGTGAGCATGTTCGGCGCTGTGCCGGGCGCGACCTACTATATCTTCAACGCGCTCGAGGAGCTGGACAGCCCCGGCGAGTGGTATCTGGACCGGGAGAAGGGACTTCTGTACTTCTGGCCGGTCGGAACGTTCGACGATAACACGGTTTTGACGCTTTCCCTGGGCGGCGAGGACCTGATCCGCGTCGAGGACGCGTCGCATCTGCGCTTCGACGGGCTGACCGTCAAAGGCTCCCGGGGCGGCGGCTTCGCGATCCGGGGGGACGAAAACGTCCTGTCGAACTGTCATGTGACGGAGGTCTCCGGCGTCGGCGCGGCGATCGACGGATATCGCAATACGGTGTCCGCCTGTGAATTCATCCACATCGGCGGGGCCGCCGTCACCGTGACCGGCGGCGACCGGCAGACGCTCACGCCGGGCGAAAACCGGGTGGATAACTGCCTGATCCGCGACTATTCCGAGGTGTCTGTCACCGCCGGAGCCGGGGTCGAGCTGCGGGGGGTCGGCAACGCCTGCTCCCACAACGAGATCTGCTTCGCCCCGCAGCAGGCCGTGCTCTACGGCGGGAACGACATGCTCATCGAGTACAACGACATCCACGACGTGGCGCTCCTGTCGGACGACTGCGGCGCGATCTACTGCGGGAGGCGCTGGGACGAATGCGGGTCGGTCATCCGCTATAACGCGTTATACGCGCTGGGCGACGGGGACCACGCGCCCAACGCGATCTACTGGGACGACGCGCAGGCCGGACAGACCGCGTACGGCAACCTGATCCTCAACTGCAGGCAGAACGGGATTCTCATCGGCGGCGGACGCGATCATGTCGTGACCGGGAACGTTTTCGTCAACTGCAAGACGCCGATCTGCTGCGACGAACGGGCCCGCGAGGGCGCGATGGATCCCGATTCCTGGTTCAAGCACAGCATGGAGGGCGCCGACATGCAGACGCATCTGCTGGAGTCGCCGTGGCAAAGCCCCGTCTGGCAGGCGAAGTACCCTTATATGGCGGACTGGTCGCTCGACTACGGCGACCCGGAGAACGCGCGCTTTGTGCCGAATCCCGCGGGCTCGCGCGTCACGGGCAACCTGATCGTGCAGCATAACGGAAGTCTCGGCTCCGTCGCCGAAAGCGCGGCGCGCTTCAGCGATTTCACCGGCAACGCCGTCTTCGCCCTCGGCGATCTGCGCGCGCTCTTTGCCGATCCCGCGCGCGGGGATTACGGCCTGAAGCCGGACGCGCCGGTCTTCGCGGATCTCCCCGCGTTTGAGGCGCTGCCCCTTGAACGGATCGGCAGGTACTGAAGGCGCGCGGGCGGCTTTGAGAAAATGAAAAGGACTGCGTACCCGGACAGGGACCAGTCCTTTTGTTTTTCGCGGGGGAGCGTCGGTTACTCGATGTTGATCGTCAGGTAAACGGCGTCGTCCTCCATGACGGTCTCTTCCACGATCGTCATGTCGTCGGTCAGATTCTTTCTGATGTGGTCGTACGTATACGCCTGGACGTTGCGCTTGTAGTCGACCTCCAGGGAGCGGATATTTTCGATCAGGGCTTCCGCGTCGGTGATCTCGTCCAGATACATCCGGAAGGGCTCTTCGATCGAATCACGCCGGTAGATCAGATTGCCCGCCGTCGTGCTGACGTGGATTTCGTTTTCGCTGAGCTGTTTGATATGACAATCAAAGCCGTTGAGCGTTTTGACAAGCAGCTCGCAGTCGACGTACTGCGTTTCAAGGCCTTTTTCGGCGAGCTCCGCGCGCTCGTCGCCGGTCGCGATGGCGACCGCCATCAGCGCGGTGGAGGAAAGGGACGCCGCCGCGATGATCGCGCAGGATGTGAGCGTAAGTATGACTGACATTGGATGAACCCTCCTCGTTTATAAGTCGAAGTCGACGATGCGGCCGCCCTGCGCGCTGATAAAGCCGCTGCCGCTGTCATCGTCGGAATCCGGCGCCTGCTCTCTGTCTTCGACCGCTGTCGCGAGCACGGCGCGGTTTTTGGCCCATTCGCGAAGCGCGAGGATCTGCTCCCGCTGGGTGCTCGACAGCGGCACGGTCTCGCGGATCGCCTTGACGATGTCTTCCTTGCGCATGCCGCGGTTCTCGTAAAACGCCTCATACATCGCCGCGATCACGATCTGCTCGATCTCGGCGCCGACGTAGCCGGCGGTCAGGTTGGCCATCTCCGTGCAGACCTCGTCGCTCGCGTCGACCTCATGCTGAATCGTAGAGCTTTTGATCCGCTTGCTGATATGGAGGCTGAAGATCTTTTTGCGCTCTCTGAACGTCGGCAGATCGACGAAAAAGATCTCGTCGAAACGTCCCTTGCGCAGCAGCTCCGGCGGCAGCGCGCTGATGTCGTTTGCCGTCGCGATCACGAAGACAGGCTCCGTCTTCTCCTGCATCCAGGTCAGGAACGTGCCGAACACGCGCGCGGAGGTGCCGGAGTCGCCGCCGCTTTTGATGCCGGAGAAGCCCTTTTCGATCTCATCGACCCAGAGGATGGACGGTGAAACGGCCTCGGCGGTCGCGATGGCCTTGCGCATGTTCTCCTCGGAGCTGCCCACGATCCCGCCGAAGATCTTGCCCATGTCCAGCTTGAGCAGCGGCAGACCCCAGATCGCGCTCATGGCTTTGGCGGTCAGCGATTTGCCGCAGCCGGGAACGCCTGTGATCAGGACGCCCTTCGGCGCGGGCAGGTTGTAGGCCTTCGCCTGCTCCGACCAGGAGTTGTTCCGGCGAAGCAGCCATTTTTTCAGATTGTCCAGACCGCCGATGTCGTTGATGCCCAGATCGGACTTGACGAATTCCAGCACGCCGGTCTTCTTGACGACCTGATTCTTCTCCTCGTGAATGATCGCGAGCGCGCTTCTGTCGATGCCGTGCAGATTGACGATGGCGCGGCAGAACGCGTTTTCCGCCTCCTGCATGGTCAGACCGAGCGCGGAACGCGCCAGCAGGATCTTTTCATCCGCCGTCAGGCGGACGTTGTTCGGATTGATCCCGGCCAGCAGCTCGTCCAGCTTGTCCTCGATCTCCTCGACGGTGGGCAGGGCGAAGTCAAGGACGGAGATCTCCTTTTCCATATCGCAGGGGATCACGAGTCTGGACGCGATGAAAATGACCGTTTTGCGGTTGTTTTTCAGCTCGGGCAGGATGTCGCGCAGCCGGCGGATGACGGCATAATCCGGACGCGACGTTCTGTCGCCGCCGAAATAGATGTGGAAATCCTTCAGGATGTACAGCGCGGGCTCGCCGCCCTTCGCGATCGCGTCGATCGCGCGCAGCGGCGCGTCCGTCTCCCGGACGCGGTTGTTCTCGCAGATCAGTCCGTCCGTCTGCGTCCACGTATAGATCTTGCGCTTCGTTTTGATCTGCTCCGGATCGTCCGCGATTTCCTGGATCGCCGCGATGATCCGCTCCTCCTCATAGGAGGGGATGTAGATATACGGGAAACCCGCATGTACTAGGTTTGCGAAATCCTTTGCGAATGCGGTATTTGCCATAACGACTCCTTGTTGTCAAATATAGTTATCGATTTTTCGGCGCAGCCGGTTCAGATCGCCCATCCCGTTAAGGAAGACCGTTCCGTCCGGATCCACGCGGATCTCGAACCGGTTGCGGTAGCTGCGAAGCTCCTCCGGCGTGAAGCGGTCTGTCAGATAGATGAAACGCTGATTGGACGACCCGACCAGAGGTCTGCTGAAGTCCTGCAGCGCGCGGATATACGGCCCGTCGATCAGCAGGTCGACGTCATCGAGCAGCCGCGACGCGTCGTCTCTCGACAGAAGCGTCTCGTACAGGTAACCTGTGAACGCGATGACGTCAAGGCCGGCGCCGTGGGCGAACCGCGCGATCTCAGTCAGCGCCGCTGCCTGGTCGAAGGGCTCGCCGCCTAAGAATGTGACGCCGCGGATCTGCTTGGCCTGCGCTTCGATCTGCCGCTTGACGTCCTGCACGGAAACCTCCGTGCCCTTGTCGTAGTCCCACAGCGCTTCCGCGAAGCAGCCTTCGCATCCGTGCGCGCAGCCCTGCACCCAGATACAGAACCGGACGCCGGGGCCTTCGGCCTCTGTGCGCGGGATCAGTCTGTGGACGCGCATCAGATGTCGAGCTGCCGCTTTCCGGACTGCGCCGCGTCGTCCTGTCTGACCGCCGAAACAGTCAGCTGATCCTGCAGACGTACTATGATGTGCGGTTTCGCGTTGATCTCAGCGAAAAACGCGTCAAGGTCGGCAAAGCCGCCGTGCGCGTCCCTGTACGCGATCGCCTT
>ONWP01000349.1 GCA_900321595.1 uncultured Eubacteriales bacterium | reverse complement strand
TGCTGGCGTACGTCAACACGAAGGAAAAGATCGTCCAGGCGCGCACCCATGTGCTGCGGGTGCGCTTCATCGACGCGTTTCGCGCCATTGCGTCCAACAAGTATTTCTGGATCATCTCGCTGGCCGGATGGATCGGCTTCCTGGAGGGCTCCTTCGGCAACATTCTGGGCTGGATGTACAACTATCAGCACGCCTGCACGCCGGCGCAGTATTCCATCGTCGTCGCCATCGCGGGCAACGCCTCCTTCTGGCCGAATCTCGTCGCGCCCTATTTCATCCGCCGGTACGGCAAGCGCGCGATCCTGATCAGCACGAATCTGGCGAACGTCTTCTTCATCCTGCTCATGCTGCCCATCATCCGGCGCGTCGGCAGGCCGGAGACCATCTGGCTGCTGCTGGGCTGCATCTTCATCAACCAGTTCATCACGTCGCTGGGACACCTGCTCGGCCCGAGCATCCAGGCGGATATCCGCGACTACCAGCAATACGTGACCGGCGAGCGCATCGACGGCATGTTCGCCGCCGTCGGGCTCATCGGCAACGTGGTCACGCTTCTGACCGGCTCCGTGCTGCCGGCCATCTATGAGCGCTCCGGCCTCAACGCGGCCACCGCGGTCAGGCTCGGCTACAGCGGCGCGAACGTCTACGACGTGCTCTACGATCCGGGCTATTTCACCCGCATCGCCGGCGTGCTGATCGTCGCGTCCGTGGTCGGCGCGGCGCTCAACGCGGTCCCGTTCTTCTTCTACGACCTGTCCGAGACCGACCAGAAGGGCATGGTGGCCGTGCTGAAGATCCGCGCGCTGTTCGAGGACTACGGCAACGGCGTCCTGACGGACGAGGCGCTCACCGAGGCGGTGACGCTCATCCGCGAGGCCCGCGATTACTGCGGCCGGACACAGACGCCGACGCGCCGTCTGCGCGGCAAGGCGCGGCGCGAGGCCGCCGCCGAGAACGAGAAGATCGGCGTGGCGAAGCGCGTCATGGACGAGCTCGGCAGGTTCGACACCGAACACGGCGCGGAAGAGGCGGCGCAGGCCGCCCGCATCGTCGAGGCCGGACCGGACGGCTTCCTGGACATCGAGCTGCCGGATCGGCGCGCGATCCGCGCCATGCCCCGTTCGACGCGGCAGGAACGCGAACGCCGCCGGGACGCGATCCTGCTCCTGCGCAGCTTCCGCGTCGCGGAAAGCGCCGTGCGCCGCCATTTCCCGAACGGGGTCGAGCCCTTCGACGCGGACGTATTCGACGCGCTGTTCACCCGGGAGGACGAAAACGAGGCCGCGATCAGCGCGTGTCTCGCGGACCTCAAGCAGGCAAGAGAGACGAAAGACAAAGCGGAAACGGCCGCCTGCCGGGAACGTCTGCGCGCGCTGCGGCTCGAAAAGGCGCAGATCGCGCGGCAGATCAAAGAGGCGACGGACGAAAACGCCCTGTACGCCCGCGCCGCGAAGCCCTATCTGGACGCGAAGCGCTTGCTGGTGCGCGCCGAAAACTACCGCAATATCGGGCATATCGAAACGCTTTACGAGCAGCTGCGCGGCGCCGAGGGCTGATCCGCGGCGAAAAAACCGACCGAATATTTATAATTCACAAATAAAGACTTGATTTTTGCAAATCAGAGAATAGAACGGAGTTGCAGGAAACGTATCATAATTGTTTTGAGGTGAAAGGTATGAAAAAAATCATTGCGATCACGCTCGCGTTCTGTCTGACGCTCTTATTCGCGGCGTGCGGCGGAAAACCGGAAGGACAGGGCGCGGCGGACCAGTCGGCCGCGGCGGATACGCAGGCCGGACCGGCATCGGCGGCGCAGGCGGACAGCGGGGATCATATCATGATCTCGGACGCCGCTGTCGGGAGCCTGACGACGCTCGACAACGCTTACAGCGCGATCGGCAAGGATATCACAGGCTCGTTCTTCTATAACGCGCGCGACATCGACGGCGTGACGGTCACGGACAATGAGGAGGATCTGACCCTGACGATCGTGGCCCCGTCACAGTACCGCTGTCTGGGACTTGACCTGCAGCCGACGACGGTCGAGATCGACGCCGACGAGCTCACAAAGCAGATCGAAAGCATCGATTTCCGTTATGTCGACGGCGACGCGGCCGCGCGCACAGGCGTGAAGACCGCGGTGATCGATTGGGCGAAGGCGAAAGCGAACGTGCAGACGCTGGAAGAGAACGACGCCGAGGGCGATTATGCGTATCTGATCGACGGCGGGATCAAGGTCGAGATCGACACGGATTCCGCGACCGGGATCCTTGAGGTTTCGATCGAGAAAAACTGACAGAAATACGGGAATCTCACGCCCGATCCGAACAGATCAATGAAAAAAGCCGCGCGAAGCGGCTTTTTTTCATCGGCCCGGATCACTTTCTGAAGATCTTCAGGATCCGGAACAGCGCGTTGAGCAGCGTGGTGATGGCCTTCGCGATGCGCTTGA
>ONWP01000051.1 GCA_900321595.1 uncultured Eubacteriales bacterium | reverse complement strand
GGGCGCGGCGCGTTACGCGGTCGTCCCTTCCGACGGGTATTACAGCATCGACGCCGATCCCGCGTCCGTCACGCTCGACGGCATGGCGCTCGACCTGTCGAAGGGAAAGACGCTCTATCTGCGGCGCGGACTCGCCCGGATCGAATGCGCCCCGGACGCGGCTGTCTCTCTGACGCGCTCTGATCGCGATCTGACGATACAGACTGTCGCCGCGCAGGAAATGACGCTGACACCGCCCGCGGCGGTCTCGAACGGCGTCCTGACCGGGATCACGAGCGAGGGCGGCGCGGCCGCGATGACCGTCAGCGCGCCGGAAGCCGGCGTCTACCGGCTGACGTTCACCTACGCGAACAACCAGGAGGGCGGCTACCACGCTTACAACGTGGATCTGATCGAAGCCTACGTGACCGTGACGACCGACGCGCAGCAAAAGCGCCTCTGGTGCCGCAGCACCTGCTCCGACGAGACGTTCACGACGGCGACGATCGATCTGACGCTGAACGCGGGCGACAATGTGATCCGCCTGTCCAACGACGGCAGCGTGCGCTTTGACGGCCGCGTTTCCGCCGCGCCGCTGATCCGATCGGTCAGCGTTCACCCGATACAAAGCAATCCCTGAAGGAGGCAATCAATATGAAGAAGATCCTTGTTGCGGGCGCCGGACACGGCGGCGTCACCGCGGCGATCAATCTGGCGCGCGCCGGATACGACGTGACTGTGCTCGAAGCGAAAAAACGGGAAGATCTGGGCTGGGACTGGCACGACGTGCTGCGCCGCGACGCGTTCAGCTACACCGGGATCGATCTGCCGGATGAGAAACACTTCGGCCCGTTTGAACCCATGGGCTACTACGGTCCCTCGAAGACGACGCACCTTGTCACGGACACGGTAGACGAAAGCATCATTCACATGGACCGCAAGTATCTGATCGCATATCTGATCGAGCAGGCGGAACAAGCCGGCGTCCGGTTCCTTTTCGAGGCGGCTGTGACCGGCCCTGTCGCGGACACGCGCTCGGTCAAGGGGCTCTGGGTCGATCTCGCGGGCGTGCGCAAGAAGCTGTACGCGGATCTGGTGATCGACGCCGCCGGCATGCACTCCCCCGTTCGAATGAATCTCCCGGTGGGGTGCGGCGTACAGAACGAGATCTCCGAAGCAGATACCTTCCACGTCTACCGGGCCTACTTTGACCGCGCGGGCGAAGGCTGTCTGGAGCCGAAATACTGCGTGTATTTCTTCCATTGCGGCAAGCCCGGCATGGACTGGCTCATCACGAACGACGACTATATGGACGTCCTGGTGGGCTCCATCGGCCCGATGCCGGACGGCGCCGTTGAGGACGCGCTCGCGGACTTCCGCGAAACGTATCCGTACGTCGGCGAAAAGCTGCTGCGCGGCGGACAGACCGCGACGATCCCGCTGCGCCGGACGCTGGCCGTCTACGTGGCCAACGGCTACGCCGCCGTGGGCGACAGCGCCGCCATGACCGAGCCTATGAGCGGCAGCGGCATCACGTTGTCCATGAAGGCCGGCAAGATCCTCGCCGACGTCGTGATCGAGGCCGGCGACGCGGATCTGACCGTCGACCGGCTCTGGCCCTACGAATACCGTTACGCCCGGGAAATGGGCGACAGATTCGTCGGCGACGACCTTCTGATCCATCTGGTGCTGAGCCTGACGGCGGACGACATCGACCATTTCCTGAACTCGCACCTCATCACCTCCAAGGAGCTGGAAAACGGCGGCATGGGCGGCTACAGTTTCGCGGAGGTCATCCAGAAGGCGCAGGCGCTGCTGGCAAAGCCCGCGATCCTGCCGCTGCTGATGAAATTCGTCGGACGCTCATCGAAGGCGCCGAAGGTGATCGAACGCATGCCCGAGGTCTATTCGAAGGAAGCCGTCACGGCCTGGGCGGAGGAGTACAACGCGCTGCGCGAGTGAGCGAAGGCGAAAACCCGCATCTTTCATTTGACACCTCGCCGGGCGAGTGCTATACTATATGCAATAACTAAGGAGGTTCGGTTATGGACACGATCAAAATCGACAAAAAAGAGACGCGCCTGATCGCGCATCGTGGACTTTCGGGCATTGAGATGGAAAACACCTGTTCCGCGTTCGTGGCGGCGGGCAACCGCAGCTACTGGGGCATTGAGACGGACGTCCACAAGACCAGCGACGGCAAATTCGTCGTCTTCCATGACGACACGACCGGCCGCGTCGCGATGGACGATATGGTGGTGGAGAACACGACCTATGAGACGCTGCGCAAGCTGCAGCTGACGGATCGCGACGGTCTGCGCGGCAGAAGCGATCTGCTGATCCCCTCGCTGGAGGAATATATCGCGATCTGCAAAAAGTATGACAAGATCGCCGTTCTCGAGCTGAAGAACCGTTTCAGCGAGGACGATATCTATCAGATCGTCGACATCATCAAGGATATGGGCTATCTCAAGCACACGATCTTTATCTCCTTCGTGCTGGAGAATCTGACGGTGCTCAAGGAGCGCTATCCCACCCAGACGGCGCAGTACCTGGTCTCCGACTTCCATTCCAGCGTGATCTACACCCTGCGCAAGTACAATCTGGATCTGGATATCCTGTACACGGAGCTCAACGCCGACAACGTCAAGCTCCTGCACGACAACGGCATCAAGATCAACTGCTGGACCTGCGACGACCCGGCGTTCGCCGCGAAGATGACCGAATGGGGTGTCGATATGATCACCTCCAACATCCTCGAATGAGCACGCGCGTCAGACGTCTGACGGCGCTGCTCCTGACGCTGGCGCTCTCGCTGGCGTTCGCCGTTCCGGCTCTGGCCTGGGACGTGCCGCAGCTGCAGCTGACCGCGGACTATAAAAAGTCCTCCGGCGTTATCACGGTCTACTACACGGTC
>ONWP01000007.1 GCA_900321595.1 uncultured Eubacteriales bacterium | reverse complement strand
GAGCAGCAGCTGCCGGTCGCGAAAGCCCCACAGCACGCCGACGCAGTCAAGGCCGGCGTTCAGCGCCGTGCGCACGTCCACGTCGGAATCGCCGACGAACAGCGTGTCTCCCGCCGAGGCGCCGAGCTTTTCCATCGCGGCCAGCACACCCGCCGGGTCCGGCTTGGGCGGCCTTGCGCCGTCGTCGCCGGCGACGACGTCAAAGAGGCCGGGGAACCATTCGTCCGTGAGCGCTTCAGCGGCGCGCTGATCCTTATTCGTCACGACCGCCGTGCCGATCCCCCGCGCGCGAAGCGCCGCAAGCAGCGGCGCGATGCCCTCGTAGGGACGCGTTTTGACCTCGGCGTGATCCCGGTACCAGGCGCGCAGCTCCCGACAGCAAACCGTCTGAAGCTCCGCCGGCGTCCCGTCCGGCAGCGCCCGCAACATCAGCCGGTCCAGACCGTTCCCCACAAAAAGGCGCACCTCGCTGACGGTGCGCGCAGGCATCCCATGCATGGACAGCACGTGATTCACGCTGTCGGTCAGATCCGCCAGCGTGTCCAGCAGCGTGCCGTCCATGTCAAATATCAGATTCCGGATCATGCGTCAGACCGATCGCGCCACAGACGGCGCTTCCGGATGCCGGTCACCGCGCCGTAGACGATGCCCAGGACGCCGATCGCGACGACCAGAATGCAGAAGATGTCGATCCACGTGACGGCGGCGACCTCCTCCTCGCTCTCGGCGGACTGGATCTTGAGGCTCGTCCAGAGGTTGCCCTGAAGCATCTGGATCTCGGCGGGCAGGTCGGCGAAGACCTCGGTATGCGCGTCAAGATACTCCGTGGGCGTGTAGATCAGCTCGTTTTCCACGATCTCGGGGTCGATCAGCTCCAGCGCGGCCTCGTTGGGCGACGCGTAGCCGATGGCGTCCGCGTTGAGCGCGGCGATCTCGGGCTCGCACATGAAGTTGATGAACGCCTCGGCCTCGGCCTTGTGCTCGCTCGACTTGAGCACGCACATGGCGTCCACGAACATATTCGTTCCCTCGGACGGGATATAGAACTTTACGTTCTCGTTCTCCTCCTGGATGATCAGCCCGTCGCCGGCGTAGTAGGGCGCGATCCAGGCCTCCTCAGACTCCATCTTGTCAAAGATGGCGTCCATGACGTAGGCCTGCACCAGCGGCTTCTGCGCGCTCAGGCGGTCGGCGGCCTCGCGCCACTGCGACTGATCGGTGGTGTTCATGGAGTAGCCGAGACTGGTCAGCGCGATGCCGAACGCGTCGCGGGGATTGTCGAACATCAGGATCTTCCCGGCGTACTTCTCGTTCCAGAGCAGCTCGATGGACTCCTTCTCCACGTCCGCGGGGTCGACGTATTTCTCATTGTAGATGACCACGACGGTCCCCCACGTATACGGCACGCTGTACTTGTTCTCCGGATCGTATTCCAGTCCCCGGTACGCCTCGCCGATGTTCCGGTAGTTCGGGATGTTGTCAAAGTCCAGCTCCGCGAGCATGTCCGCGCCGATCATCTTGGCGATCATGTAGTCCGACGGGATGACCACGTCGTAGTTCGCCGCGCCGGAGAGGACCTTGGAGTACATGGACTCGTTGCTGTCAAAGGTGCTGTAGTTGACCTTGATGCCGGGGTTGGCCTCCTCGAACATCTCCAGCGTTTCCATGTCGATGTATTCGCCCCAGTTGTAGACGTTGATCGTCACCTCGTCGGCCGCGAGGGCCGGCGCGCAGGGGATCAGCGCCGTCAGCAGAGCAATCAGAACGGCGGCCAGCTTTTTCATTTGCCCACCGCCTTTCCGGCGCTCTTTTTCTTCGAGCGGAACGCCCCGCGCTGGCGCAGGTTCACGCCCACGAGCAGGATCAGCACCGCCGTGAACAGCAGCGTGGACAGCGCGTTGATCTTGGGCGAATAGGGCTTTTTCGTCATCGAGAAGATCGTGACGGAAAGCGTCTGCACCGTGGAGCCGGAGTTGAAATAGGAGATGACGAAGTCGTCGATCGACAGCGTGAACGCCATGATGAGACCCGTGACGATGCCGGGCTTGATCTCGGGGATGACGACCTTCCAGAAGGCCTTCACCGGCGGGCAGCCCAGGTCGAGCGCCGCGTTGTAGACGTTGCCGTCGAGCCCGCGGATCTTGGGCAGCACCTCGAGCACCACGTAAGGGATGCAGAAGGTGATGTGCGCGATCAGGAGCGTGCCGAAGCCCATCTCAAACATATGCAGGCGCGAGATGAAGAACACGAACAGCACCATCATGGAGATGGCCGTCACGATCTCCGGGGAGACCATGGGGATGTTGTTGACCGCCAGGAACGCGCTCTTTTTCCAGGCGCGCATGCGGTTGATGCCCACGGCCGCCAGGGTGCCGATGACCGTCGAGATGACCGCGGCGAGCACGGCGATGGCCAGCGAAACGTACAGGCTGTGCATGATGACCTCGTCGTGGATGAGCGCCTCATACCACTGGAACGAGAAGCCGTGCAGGACGCTGCGCGACTTGATGCCGTTGAAGCTGTAGACGATCATGACCAGGATCGGCGCGTACAGGAACACGAAGATCAGGGCGTTGTAGATTCTCGATAAAACCTTCAAAACAGCCCACCTCCGTTCGTTTCGGCGTCCTTGTCAAAGTGGTTCATGATGCCCATGGAGATGAGGATGAACACCATCAGCAGCAGCGACAGCGCCGAGCCGACGTTATAATTGACCTCGCCGGCGTTGCCGAGGAAATAATTCTCGATGATGTCGCCGATCAGGAAGGTCATGCCGCCGCCGAGGATCTTGGATATAATAAAGGTGGACACCGCCGGGACGAAGACCATCGTCACGCCGGAGATGATGCCGGGGACGCTCTGAGGCAGGATGATCCGCCGCAGGACCGTGGCGCTGCCGGCGCCCAGATCTCTGGCGGCCTCGATCACGCTGTGGTCGATCTTGGTCAGGACGGTATAGATGGGCAGCACCATGTAGGGCAGGAAGTTGTAGACCATGCCCAGCACGATGGCGCCGTTGGTGTTGATCATGGAAAAGCCTTCGAATTCCGCGCCGAACAGGTGCAGGAACCATTTGACGAAGGTGTTGATCAGGCCCGTGTCCTCCAGAATGGTCATCCACGCGTAGGTG
>ONWP01000145.1 GCA_900321595.1 uncultured Eubacteriales bacterium | reverse complement strand
CGTCGCCGTGACGACCGCGGACGGCAGCTTCGGCAGGAAGGGCTTCGTAACAGACGCGCTTCCGGACGCGTATTCCTACTTTTACACCTGCGGACCGCTGCCGATGCTGCGCGCCGTCTGCGCGAAGACGGAGACAGACGGCGACGTGAGTCTCGAGGAACGCATGGGGTGCGGCTTCGGCGCGTGTATGGGCTGTTCCATCCAAACGAAAAACGGCTCCAAACGTGTCTGCAAGGACGGACCGGTTTTCAAAAAGAGCGAGCTTATGCTGTGAGGTGACACGATGAGTGTGACAGATATGCGTGTGGATCTCTGCGGGATCGAGCTGGAGAATCCGGTGATCCCCGCGTCCGGTACCTTCGGATACGGCTATGAGTTCGCGTCGCTGTACGATATCAACATCCTGGGGACATTCTCCTTTAAAGGCACCACGCTGGCGCCGCGGTTCGGCAATCCGACGCCGCGCATCGCCGAATGCGCCGCCGGGATGCTCAACGCGGTAGGTCTGCAGAATCCGGGCGTCGAAAAGGTGATCGCGGCGGAGCTGCCGAAGCTGAAGGCCTGCTTTGATAAGCCGGTTATGGCGAATGTCAGCGGCTTTTCGATCGAAGAATACGCGGCCGTCTGCGAAAGGCTGGACGCGCAGCCGCAGGTCGGGTGGCTGGAGGTCAACGTCAGCTGTCCGAACGTACACGGCGGCGGCATGAGCTTCGGCACGGACGCGAGATCGGCGGCGAATGTGACCCGCGCCGTCAAGGCAGTCACAACGAAACCCGTCCTGATCAAGCTTTCGCCGAATGTGACGGATATCACCGAGATCGCGAAGGCCTGTGAGGACGCCGGCGCGGACGGTCTGAGCCTGATCAATACGCTGCTTGGCATGCGCATAGACCTGCGGACAGGAAAGCCGATCCTCGCGAACGTCACAGGCGGCCTTTCCGGCCCGGCGGTCTTCCCGGTGGCGCTGCGAATGGTTTACCAGACAGCGCGGGCTGTAAAGATCCCGGTCGTCGGCATGGGCGGCGTTTCGACTGCTGAAAATGTTCTGGAAATGATGATGGCCGGCGCTTCCGCTGTGGAGGTTGGCGCTGCCAACCTCGTTGATCCGTTTGCCTGCAAAACGATCATCGAGACGCTGCCGGACGCGATGGCCAAATACGGCGTCCGCTCGCTCAAAGAGATAACAGGAGGTTCGCTTCATGGGTAAGGATGTGATCGTCGCCTGCGATTTTCCGGGCAAAACCGAAACGCTGGCGTTTCTCGACCGATTTGAGGGCAGAAAGCCCTTTGTCAAGATCGGGATGGAGCTCTTTTACGCGGAAGGGCCCGATATCGTGCGCGAGATCAAAGCGCGCGGACATCGGATCTTTCTCGATCTGAAGCTGCATGATATCCCGAATACGGTAAAAAAGGCGATGGCTGTTTTGTCAAGACTTGACGCGGACATCGTAAATTTGCACGCCGGCGGCACCGTCGCGATGATGGAAGCGGCGCTCGAGGGGCTGACGCGGCCGGACGGAACAAGACCGCTGCTCATCGCTGTGACGCAGCTGACCAGCACCGACCAAAAGGCGATGGAGACGGATCTGCTGATCCGCGAGCCGATCGATCAGGTCGTGATGCATTATGCGCTGAACGCGAAGAAGGCAGGCCTTGACGGCGTTGTCTGTTCGCCGCTGGAGGCGCAAAAGGTGCATGAGGCCTGCGGTGAGGCGTTCCTGACCGTTACGCCCGGCGTCCGGTTCGCGGACGGAGAGATCGGCGATCAGAAACGGGTGATGACGCCCGCCGAGGCAAAACGCGTCGGCTCCGACTACATCGTCGTGGGACGTCCGATCACCGCGTCTGACGATCCCGTCGCAGCGTATGAACGCTGTCTGCGTGAATTTACGGATTGAATCAAAAGAGAGGGGATATATGATGAACCTGAACACGCTGATCGCGGAGGATCTGCTGAAGATCAAAGCTGTCTTCCTGCGTCCGGACGAGCCCTTTACGTGGGCGTCCGGGATCAAGAGCCCGGTTTACTGCGACAACCGCCTGACGCTGACGGCGCCTGACGTGCGTACGGATGTTGAAACGGGACTGAAGACGCTGATCGAGACGTATTACCCGGACGTAGAGGTGCTGATGGGGACGTCCACGGCTGGAATTGCGCACGCGGCGATTACGGCGCATCTGATGGGTCTGCCGATGGGGTATGTGCGCAGCGGCGCGAAGGATCACGGCCGGCAGAATCAGATCGAAGGCCGTCTTGAGCCGGGCCAGAAGGTCGTTGTCGTCGAGGATCTGATTTCGACCGGCGGTTCTGTGCTGGAGGTCGTGGACGTGCTGCGGCAGGCCGGCGCCGATGTGCTCGGCATCGTATCGATTTTTACATACGGCATGAAAAAAGGACTGGAAAGACTGGCCGCCGCGAACGTCAAAAATGTTTCTCTGACGGATTTCGATACGGTGGCGAAATGCGCGGCGCAGAGCGGCTATATCGCGGAGAAGGACGTGCGCAGACTGATCGCGTTCCGGAACGATCCGGAGGACGAGAGCTGGAGGGTTCTGTGATGCGCAGCGTCATAGATATCCTCGACCTGACCGCCGGGGAGATCGACGCGCTGATGCAGACGGCCTGCGATATCATCGCGCATCCGCGCGATTATGAACAGGTCTGCGCCGGCAAAAAGCTCGCGACGCTGTTCTTTGAGCCGTCGACGCGGACGCGGCTGAGCTTCGAGGCCGCCATGTATGAGCTGGGCGGCCATGTCCTGAGCGTGGCGGGCGGCAGCAACTCCTCCGCCGCGAAGGGCGAGAGCGTGGCGGACACGGTGCGCACAGTGAGCTGCTACGCGGATATCATCGCCATGCGGCATCATAAAGAGGGCGCGGCGCTCGTGGCCGCGCAGCACGCGCTGATCCCGGTGATCAACGGCGGCGACGGCGGTCACTGCCACCCGACCCAGACGCTTGCGGATCTGCTGACCATTCAGCGGGAAAAGGGCGGTTTTTCCGGCCTGACCGTGGGACTGTGCGGGGATCTGAAGTTCGGCAGAACAGTGCATTCGCTGATTAACGCGCTTTCACGCTACGAGGGGATCCGCTTCATTCTCATCTCCCCGGAGGAGCTGAAGCTGCCCTCTTATGTAAAAAAGGACGTCCTTGTCAACAAGGGCATCCCGTATGAACAGACGACGGATCTGACGGCCGTTATGCCGTCACTCGATATCCTGTATATGACCCGCGTTCAGCGGGAGCGGTTCTTTAACGAAGAGGACTATCTGCGTCTGAAGGACAGCTATATTCTGACGCCGAAAAAGATGCGCGGCGCGAAGCAGGATATGTGCGTGCTGCATCCGCTGCCGCGCGTCAACGAGATCAGCGTCGCCGTGGACGACGACCCCAGAGCCTGCTATTTCAAACAGGTCGCGAACGGAAAATACATGCGCATGGCGCTGATCCTGATGCTCTTGAAGGAGGCGGGAACGATATGAATATTGACTCCATCCGCGACGGCGTCGTGATCGACCACATCACGGCCGGCAGCAGTATGCGGCTTTACGAGCTTCTTGGCCTCGACGCTGTGGATTGTCCGGTTGCGATCATCAAAAACGCGGTCAGCCGTAAAATGGGCAAGAAGGACATCATGAAGATCGACGGCGAGATCAATCTGAATCTGGACGTGATCGGCTATGTGGATCCCGGCGCGACGGTCAATGTGATCCGCAACGGCGAGCGGGTCGAGAAGAAGACCATCGACATGCCGCAGACGCTCACCGACGTCATCCGCTGCAAGAATCCGCGCTGCATCACCTCGACGGAGCAGGAGCTTCGCCACATCTTTCGCCTGACGGATCGGGAAAACAAGGTCTACCGGTGCGTCTACTGCGAGACGAAGGGCTGAAAACGCGAAACAAAAGAAAAAGGCTTCCGGCGCTGTGCGGAAGCCTTTGCTGTCGTTTCAATTATTCGATCCGTTCGAGGATGCGCCGCGCGGCGTCGTCTTCGAACGAATTTGTCTCGTCGGGATGGGGATGGCTGCCCGGGGAGTCGCCCGGCGCAGGTTCCTTGCTAATCCGGTGTGATCGCGGCGAGCAGCTCTCTGACGTACCGCTCCGGCCGGTTGATCGAGTATTCGCCGTGATACAAGCCGGTTTTCACTTCAAGCACGCTGTTCGGCAGCAGATCGTGCAGGAGCCTTGCGGATCGGCGCATCTTCCGCCGCTCCTTTGCGCCGACGATGATTCGCGTCTTGGCAAGACAGTTCTTCAAATCCGGCCTCGGTTCGTATGCCGTGTTTGCCCTGAGGAATGCGATCATATCGTCCTTGCGGATCGCGGATGAGTCCCGGAAGTAGTCGTCGAACAGATCCTCGCGGATGCGCAGCGCGCGCATCTGCATTCCGGCGAACCATTTCTTCCCGATCAAGGGATAGGCAGCCGAAAACACCGGCCCGATCAGCGCGCCCGTCACAGGGGAGGCGATCGTACATCTGCAAAGCCTTGTCAGTCCTTCTCCGGCAGATAGCCGTGGGTGCGGATGTACATCAGGACCTTCGCCAGACCTTCTTCGT
>ONWP01000299.1 GCA_900321595.1 uncultured Eubacteriales bacterium | reverse complement strand
GTCCGGACGGGTCGAAATATTTCACACTAATATTAATTTTTGTCCATGTTTTGTATTATAATAAGCTGAAGTGTAAAATCTTTGTTCTGCTGACGTCTGTCCGAAACGGCGGACAGTCCCGTCAAAATCATGCCCTTGCGGGCGGAAGGAGTTTTTTCATGAATCGATCCATCAGCAAACCGATCAGCATTCTGCTGCGGCGAGGTCGAGACCGCTGAGATCCCGATCGGCGGCGAAGACGAGGAGCCCTTCGACGACGGCTTCCGCTGCGGCTTCTGCGACAAGTATGAAGCGTGGCGGGATATCCCCTACATGGGCATCATCGTCCGGATCGTCCACTACTTCGTACACCTTGCCCAGTGGATCAGCTGGTTCACGTAATATCCAGATTCCGTTAACACAGACCGCCATGGCGACCCCATGGCGGTCCTTTTTGCGGTCTGACCGTGTTTACGGCGTATAGGCCGCCCTCTCGTGATAAAACAGCCCGTACAGGTCGTCGACGGTCTCGAAGCCGAAGTCCCGGGGCAATTCGCCCCCCGTCGTCCGGAAGTATTCCCCGTCCGGCGCGACCGCGAGCTCCGTCGGCCCGGCGTACACGAAGACGAGCGTCTGTCCGGCGTGCTTTTTCAAAAGCGCGTCGAACGACTCAAACCACGGCGCGCCGAAGGCGGGCGTACAGGAAATCTTTCCGTCCTCCTTGACGAGCGTCAGGATCGCGGCGAGCCTCCCGCCGTCGTAGGCCAGATAATCGCGGAAATTCTGTTTGAGCTCGAACGGCCTGCCCACAACGCCGTCGTAGCCGACGTGGCAATAGCCCTTCTCCTCGACGCGCAGCGCCTCCGCGCCGATACTCTGCGCGATCCACCCGAGGTTTTCCCGGAAATACGCGGCGGCCTCGCCGTCGGTCAATGCCTCGCCCGTGACCTCGATCGAGCGGTCCTCCGGCAGGCGGGGGATGTTGAACCAGCCGGTCCCGTCTCCGCCGTAGCTTCCGGCGGACGGCAAGGAATACCCCGTGGTCGTGCCCGGCACGCCCGTCGCGGCCGGGACCGTGTTCCCGGCGGCCGAGACCGGACCGGACGGGGACGACACGGCGGCGCCGTTGTCGGGCGCGAGCTCGGTCTGCCCCGCCCGCGCCGTTCCGGCAGCCGTCGCGATCTCATGCTGCGCGGAGACGGTCGCTGTCTGCACCGCCGCAATCGTCGCCTGCGCGGTCTCCCGGCGAGACCCGACGCGCAGGACGGCCGCGACGGAAGCGACCACAGCCAGCAGCGCCGACAGGCTCACAGCGACAGCCTTGCGGCGCGCTCTGGCGCGCGTGACCGCCGCCCGAACCGCGGCGAAGTCCTCGCTCTGGGCAATGTACGCATCGTCGATCCCCGCGACAGCCTTTGAAATCAGTTCCGTATGCATCACGCGTTCGCCTCCAGATACTTCTTCAGTTTTCTGCGGGTGCGCGCCAGGATCGTCCGCACATGGTTGTCGCCGAGGCCGTAGTGCGCGCCGATGACAGGCGCGTCCTCGGCGAAGTAGTACCGCCGGATAAACACGCAGCGGTCGCGCACACCCAGCGTCGCGAGAAAGCCGTCCAAAAGCGCGGTGAGCCGTTCGGCGCTGAGCGTCCCGTCCGGCATACAGGCGTCCAGCTCCGCGAAAACGTCGTCGCCGCCCAGCGCCTGCGCCTCCGCGCCAAGAACGGCGGCGAGCCGATCCAGCGTTTCGCGGTTCGGGCTTCTCGCGCCGGTCTCCCATTTGGAGACCAGCTCCCGGGAAACGTACACCGCGTCCGCCAGCTCCTGCTGACTCAGACCCGCCCGGCGCCGCAGCGCCCGCAGCTTCGATCCGTCCACAGCGTCCACCTCCACCGTCAGTATATCCCCTTCAGACACGAAACACAAGGTACAAATCGCAACAGGAAAAGCGAGTGACAGAATAAACGATGGGCTGCCGCGATTTTGCAACAGCCCTTTTTCTTGTTCTGCTTTTTGCGATATGCCGCGCAATTGCGGCACTTACAGACTCTCCTGCGTCAAGCCGGACAGGCAGTGTGATTTCTTATTGCTTGATCAGCAAGTCGCCGCCCTCTTGGGTCCATACAGACAGCTTTCCGTCCTTGTATTCATAAGGCATATCAAACGTCCCCTGCGCAATTTCGCCAAAAACGAACAACAACGTCTTGTCATAATTATTAAAGGATAACGCCGGGTCTGCGACTTCATAGCGCACAAATTGCAGTCTGCCGTCTTCGTTTGAAAAGTCGATCACATCGACCATAGGATCCGGCTCGGTGGTTGTGACCGCTGTTGTCTGGACTGTTGCAGGTTCTGATACATTGTCAGTACCCTTTTCCGCGCCGTCCTTCTTCCCGCACCCGGCGAACACGCCCAGGAGCAGAAGAAAAACAAGCATGATGGCTGTCGCTTTTTTCATTACATGCTTCCTCCTGTAAAACGTATGTTTTCAGCCGCATGGGGATCGTACGGCGCACGTCCCCATTTCATCCGCAGCGGATCGAATGCAATCACCAGAGAACGCAACTGGAATCATATGCAGCTTTCGATGCGATTCCACGCTTGACAAGCAAAAAGCGTCCCCCGTCCGGCGATGCGCTTTCGCCGCATCATTCTTATGTAACCGCAATTTGCAGTAAAAGTCAACACCGCAAATTGCGGTTTTCTATAATGGGTCAAAAACGGTGGAGGATTCGCCATGTATCAACGCATTCGCGAGCTGCGGGAGGATCGCGATCTGACGCAAAGGGAGTTGGCTGCCGTGCTGAACTGTTCCCAGCAGGTGTACAGCAATTATGAGCTGGGACAGCGCGACATCCCGACGGACGTCCTCATCAGACTTGCCCGTTTCTACGGCGTCTCGACGGATTATATCCTCGGACTGACGCAGCAGCGCCCTGCCCCGTAAAACGACGGATCCCCCGGCTGCGCCGGGGGACGATCTTTTCGCTGATTGCGGCGATCGCGCGCTTTTCAGACGCCGAAAAACCGCAG
>ONWP01000246.1 GCA_900321595.1 uncultured Eubacteriales bacterium | reverse complement strand
TGCTCGCCGGCGAGGCGCGCAAGATCCTGCGGTATTCTGCAAAACTGGAAACAGAGATCTGATTTGAGATAAACAAAAAAAGCGGCCCGTGCGGACCGCTTTTTTTGTGTGCCGTTCATTTCAGTGTTTTTTTGCGAAGCTGCAGGGCTTTTGCCTTTTTGCTGTTGGGGCAGCCGTAGTAGCAGACGAAGCCGCCGGGACCGCCGGGGAGGTCGGGCTCGTCAGGGCTGTCGCCGTTTACGGGCTCTGTCGTATCGATCTCTCCGCTGCTGACAAGCCCCTTGAAGAAGCGGATGACGCGTTTAAACAGAGAGCGGAAAAAAGCGATGAAGGATTGCATGCTGTTCTCTCCTTTCAAGTGATTATCGCGATTGGTGAAAGCGCGGCGGGCGCGGTCAGCGGATGGTTTTCCGACTGAGCTGCAGCGCCTTTGCCTTATGACTGTTGGGGCAGCCGTAGTAGTCGACGATCTCGCCGACGCCACTGTCGTCCGTCCAGCCCTTGCCGGTGAAGAAATTTCTGATCTTTCTGAACAGGGAGCGGAAAAACGCGCGGATACTCTGCATCACGATCTCCTTTCCGGGTTAGCCCTGCGTCACGGACGGGGCTTTTTCTCCAGCTGGAGCGTCTTCGTCCGTCTGCTGTTGGGACAGCCGTAATAGACGACGAAGTCGGGCTCGTCGGTCCAGCCCTTGCCGGAGAACAGGTTCCGGATCTTCCGGATCAGGGATCGAAGGAACGATAAAATGCTCTGCATAAGAATGATCTCCTTTCGGGGTCTGCGGGCGTCACGGACGGAGCTTCTTCTCCAGCTGGAGCGCCTTTGCCTTTTTGCTGTTGGGGCAGCCGTAGTAGGCGGCGATGGGGCCGGGACCGTCGTCGATGTCGGAATCGTCGGTCCAGCCCTTGCCCGTGAACAGGTTCTTGATCTTTCTGAACAGGGAACGGAAGAACGCGCGGATGCTCTGCATGTCGGTGACCTCCTTTATGACGCGGACGTTTCGTCCGGGATGATGAGATTGGCCTGATGGATGTCCTTGCCCGCATAGGCGCCGATCGCGTCGCTCGCCGGGTGGACAAGCACGCCGACGTAGTCGCCGAAGCGCCGCGTCATGCGGGTGTGGATCGCGTCGTCGCCTGTGCTGTAGATGAGCGCAGGCTGCGTCGGATGGCTGTGAATGAAGCCGAGGAAGCGCATCGGCGCGTCCGGCGCGCACTCACTGCCGACCAGCGCCCGGTCGGCGCTGTCATAATAGTTTCGATTGATGATCGCGAGTTCCTTCGCGACCGTTTTCAGGATCCTGCTCGTGAAGATCGCGTTATCCGCGCGCCGGATCGCCCCGTCGCAGGGGATCACGTAGCGCACGACGCGCAAATCGCCGGCCCGGAAGCCGATGAGCGCCATCTGCTGCTCATACATCGACAGCGGATTGGCGGTGCCCATGTGGAAGTACGCGCGGATCGACCGGTACGCGTCCGGTTCGATCAGGATCGTGTCGGCGGTTTCCTCGTCGCCGCAGACCTCGCAGAACGGCAGATCCGGATATCTGGCGCGCAGGCTTTCGCGGTAGACCGCCGGATCCGGGTTCTCGAGCGCGTCGCGGTAGCAGAAGCGCGGCGCGTTCGTGTCGAAGTCGCGCGTGTGCATCGAGTCGCCGGCGCATTTCTCCCGGTGGGGACAGTCCCCGCACGTTTCCGGCGTCGTTCTGTTGCGGAAGGCTTCAAACCGCGTGCGCCAGACCTCGCTGAAGCTGTCGCGCAGGATGTTTCCCTGGATGAACGCCGGCCGCCTTTCGACGTTTGGGCAGACGAAGATATCGCCGTTATAGAGGATCGACGCGGTGTAGACGCCCGCGAAGCAGAGGAATTTCCGTTTGTCAATGAGCGCGTCCATGTAGTGCGGACAGCCCCAGACGATCTCCGGACCGTTCCCGGCGCGGTTCAGCCGGTTTGTGAGGTTCGTCAGATAAAGCATTTCCTCCCGCGTGAGCAGGAGCTGCTCGTTGTCCCGCGCCCTGCCGATCGGATCCATGAAGCCGACGCGGATCGAGTCCAGACCGAGACGGCGCACCGTCTGATACAGTTCCTCGAATTCATATACGTTTCTGCGGTTCGCGGTGAAGGTGATCTGGATGTGATCGAGGAAGCCTGCCCTGCGAAGCTTCGGGATCGCCGCCATGATCTTGTCCCACGAGCCCGGCAGATGCCGGAGGGAATCGTGCGTCTCGCGCAGCCCGTCCACGCTGATCGTGATCGTCTTCATGCCGCTCGCGCGCATTTTGCCGATCGTCTCATCGGTGATGAGCGAGCCGTTCGTCACCATGCCCCACTCGAAGCCCATGGCGGACGCCACAGTCATGATCTCAAAGAGATCCCGGCGCAGAAGCGGTTCGCCGCCGGTAATGTTGAGCATCGTGTAGACGCCGATATGGTCGCGGATGTCCCGCAGCGCCGAAAGGATCTGCTCCTTTGAGAGGAATTCCGCGCTGTTGATATCGCAGCGGCTGCCGCACTGGTCGCAGGCGGCGTTGCACTTCTGGGTGACCTCGATCAGCAGCGTGTAGAGCGGGTGCCGCTCGTCCTCGGGCCGGATCGCGGACGCCTTTGCCCCGCGGGCGCTCATGTCTCCAGCTCGACGGCCTCCGCGGGCGCGTCGCCGGAGTGGTCGCGCTGTGCGTAAGGGATGAGCAGCTGCGACACGTCTGTATACTTGACGGGCAGATTTTTCTTTTTGATGACGAGGTTGATCGCGATGACCAGCGGATTCGCCAGCAGGAACGGGATGCAGCCCGCCGTCAGCGAGCCGGTGAAGATCTGCGGCACATAGCCGGTCAGCTTCGACGCGTACAGGCTGTAGAAGATGACCGCCAGCGCTGCCGTGACCGTGCCGATCGACGCGATCGTCACGTTGCGCCGGATGCCTCTGGGCGCGGCGGCCATGAACAGGTTGATGAGGTTCACCAGCGCCAGCACCAGCGTCAGCAGGAACGCCGCGAGCGCGATGAGGAAAAACAGGTACGCCTGCCCCGCCCCGGAGGACAGCATCATCGTATAGTAGTCGAGATCCAGATCCATCAGCACCTTCGTGATGACCGAGATCAGACCAACCTGGACGTGCTCGGTGAAAAAGGGCAGCGTGACGGAGATCTTTCCCATGGGGATCAGCGCCGTCAGGATCGGCAGGAACGTGATGACGAGCCGCGCGATCGACCACGGCGAACCGATCGTGCCGGATTTGAGCCGGTCGATACGGGGCTGGAATTTCGCGTGATCGTACTCGGCCTTGTCGGCCTCCTTTTCCAGGCGCTCCTCCATGCCGTAGTACATCAGGTTCACGCCGCAGACCGGACACTCCGGTTTCAGGTCGATCAGCGAGAGCTTATAGTTGCATTTGGGACAATAGGCTGCCATGCATACGACTCCTATCCTATTTTACTTCATACCTTATTTTAGCATGCCGCCGTGCCAAAAACAAGCTTTTTTGCCGTAAAAATATGCGCCGCCGCAACTTTTGCCGCAGATCGCGCCGCGCCGCCGTTCTGCGTCAAGCTCTGTTCAAGTTTGCCGCGGTATCATATGCACGGTGAAGAGAAACTGCGAGTTCTCAGAACGTTCCTTTCGATCAAATCGCCGCACCCGACCGGGTACGGCGATTTTTTCACAGCTTTTTCGGATCGGAGTAGATGAGCTTCCCGTTGTCCCGGGCGTACTGGGTGTGGATCTTCGGGTGCGGATTCGACCGCCAGAGCTCGTCGGCGACGGGCTGCCAGGCCTTCGCGAAGTCGTCGCATTTGCCGCAGAGCTCGTCCACGCTCTCCTCGGCGATGAGATCTGTGGATCTGGCGCCGGTGCGCTTGACGATCTCGCGCAGCTTGTCCGGATTCTCCAGCATCGGGCACGGGCGCAGGTGGTTGTCGTTGAAGGGCTGGCCGTCGCGGTACGCCATGAAGAGCGGGCTGCGCAGGCCCTCGAGCAGCGACTTTTCCCGGATATTGGCGTCTGAGAAGTGGATGAACACGCAGGGCTCCATGTCGCCGCGGGAATTGATGTGGAAATAGTTCCGGCCGCCGGCGATGCAGCCGCCGACGTATTCGCCGTCGTCCTGAAAGTCGAAGACGAACATCGGCTTGCCTGTCTTCGCGCCGCGCGTGCGCTTGATCCAGTAATACATATATTTGCGCTGCGCGGGCGAGGGGATCAGCGCCTTGTCGGCGTCCTTTCCCACGGGCATGTAGTTGAAATAGAGGCTGAAAAGCGCGCCCTTGGCGATCAGCTCGTCGATGAAGTCGTCGCTTGTCACGTAGTCCACGTTTTCGCGGGTGTAGCAGACGCTGACGCCGAAGAAGCAGCCGTACCGCCGCAGCAGATCCATCGCGTGCATCGTCACGTCGTAGGCGCCGTCGCCGCGCCGCGCGTCGTTGGATTCCCGCGTGCCCTCCACGCTCAGCGCCAGGATGAAGTTGCCCACGCGCACCAGATCGCGGCAGAACGCGTCGTCGATGAGCGTCGCGTTGGTGTACGCCAGGAACGTGCAGTCGCGGTTATTTTCGCACAGGGTGATCAGGTCGCGCTTGCGGATCAGCGGCTCGCCGCCCGTGAACATGAAGAGCCGCACGCCCAGCGCCTTGGCCTGAGAGACGACGGACTGCATCTCCTCAAGCGTCAGGGACAGGTTGTGACCGTATTCGGCGGCCCAGCAGCCCTTGCAGCGCAGGTTGCACGCGGACGTGGGATCCAGCAGGATGAGCCACGGCACGTTGCAGCCCAGCGTTTCACGGTTATGGCGCACCTCGCGCGTGCCCTTGTAGCCGGCCTCATACGCCAGCGTCATGGCAAGCGTGCGGATGATGTTCGCGTCGACGTGCGTCAGCATATTTTTGATGAGCTTGTAATAGGGGTTGTTCGGGTCCGCGGCGCCGCGCTTGATGCCGTCCAGCTTGGACTTGGGGAACATCCCGCCGAACACGCTCACGGCGCGGCCGGCAAGCACGGAAAGATCCTTATCCGGATTCTTGCGGATATATTTGATCGCCTGATCCGCGAACAGACCGATGGTCTTCTTTGCGGCGAGATCTTTGAGAGACATGGTGTTTGACTGCCCTTCCCGGATGAAATTTTCGGTTGTAACCGCACAGATTATATGATATGATTATTAAGCTACTTTAAACTGTATTTTACATGGAAAAACGGCCGGATTTCCTGACGGCCGGAAAATCGATCAGGCGACGTGGAGGAAAGCATGGAAAGCAACAAGAAAAAAGAGATCATCGGGATCGTTCTGCGCGTGGCACTGGCCGTCGGGCTGTTTCTGGCGGCGATACTCAATTACGACAAGCTGGCCAATCTGGACGTCAAGGCGCTGTTGTCAAAGCTGGACAACACGTGGCTGATCATTCTGGTTTCGCTGGGGATCTATATCCTGAAGGGCTGCGTCTTCGTGGTGCCGGCGAGCATGGTCTATATCGGCATCGGCATGGTGCTGCCCTCGTGGATCGCCGTGATCGTCAACTGCGCCGGCATCCTGCTGGAGCTGACCGTCAGCTATCTGATCGGCCGCTTCATCGGCGGGGACGCCGTGAACAAGATCCTCAGCAGGAGCAAATCCGGGCAGAAGCTGCTCTCCAAAAACCTGCAGGACAACAAATGGGGCACCTTCGGCCTGCGTTTCGCGTCCGCGCCAATCGATCTGGTGAGCCTGCTCTACGGCGCGGCGAAGGCGAGCTTCGTCCCGTTCCTGCTCTTCAGCTTTCTGGGCATCGCGCCGCGCGTGATCGTGCTGACCTTCGTCGGGGACAAGTTCTTCGATTACGTGCCCATGGCGCTTCTGATGAAGATCGTCATCGCCGCGATCCCCGTGGTGCTGGTCTTCTGGCTTGTGAAAAAATTCTGGTGGGATAAGCGCAAGGCCGCGAAAGAACAGGCGGCCGCCGCGGAAGCGGACGCGCCGTCTGAAACGGCGGAACCGGAGGCGGAATCGTGAGCGTCATCGCCGCGATCTCCACGCCGGACGCCGTCGGCGGCATCGGTGTGATCCGCGTCAGCGGCGCCGGGGCGGATGCGATCGCCGACCGCGTTTTCAGGCCCGTCGGCAAAAAGAGACTGACTGAGCTGCCCGGCTACCGGGCGGCTTACGGTCATGTATACGACGGCGAAGCGCTGCTCGACGAATGCGTTGCGCTGGTCTTTCGGGCGCCGCACAGCTTTACCGGAGAGGATACGGTGGAGCTGTCCTGTCACGGCGGCCTTTACGTCACGCGGCGGGTGCTCCGGGCGGTGCTCGACGCCGGCGCGCGTCCGGCGGACCGGGGCGAATTCACGAAGCGCGCCTTCCTCAACGGCAAGATCGATCTGGCGGAGGCCGAGAGCGTGATGAACGTCATCGGCGCTGCGGGCGACCGGGCGCTGCGGGCGGCCGCGCAGACGGGCTCCGGCGCGCTCAGCCGCAAGCTTGCCGCGCTGCGCGGACGTCTGACGCATCTGAGCGCCGCGCTGGCCTACTGGTCGGACGATCCGGATGAGGACGTGCCGGAGGCCGACCCGGACGCGCTGGGCGCTTCGCTGGACGGCCTGATCGGCGAGCTGGATACGCTGACGCGCGATTACGACAACGGCAAGGCCTTTACCGAGGGCGTGCGCTGCGTCATCTGCGGCAGCCCCAACGTGGGCAAATCCACTTTGATGAACCTGCTCGCGGGCGAGGAGCGCTCCATCGTCACCGAGATCCCCGGCACCACCCGGGACGTGGTCGAAGAGACCGTCCGGCTGGGCGACGTGCTGCTGCGGCTGGCCGACACGGCAGGCCTGCGGCAGACCGGCGACGTGGTGGAGGCCATCGGCGTGCAGCGCGCCAGGGAGCGCATCGGGCAGGCGGAGCTGATCCTCGCGGTGTTCGACGCCAGCGAGCCGCTGACGGACGCGGATCGGGAGCTGCTGGAGGCGTGCGGCGGCAGACGCTGCGTGATCGTGCTGAACAAGACGGACCTGCCCCCGCGGGTGCAGGTCGGAGACGTCGCGGCTTACGCGTCGGAAACGGTGCTTCTGAGCGCGAAGACGGGCGAGGGCGCGCAGGCGCTGACGGAAGCGATCAACCGTGTGTGCGCGGGGGACGCGGCGGAAAACGCGCTGCTGCTCACAGGCGAACGGCAGCGGCAGTGCTGTCAGCGCGCGCGGAGCGCGCTGGCGGACGCGCGGGAGGCGCTGGCCGGCGGCGTGACGCTGGACGCGGTGTCGGTCCTCCTGGACGAGGCGCTCCGGGCGATGATGGAAATGACCGGTGAAAACGTGTCCGACGCCGTGATCGGCGAGGTCTTCGCCCGGTTCTGTGTGGGGAAGTAGCCGTGACGGACCGGGAGCTGATGACGCGCGCCATCGCTTTGGCGCGGGAGGCCGCGGAGGCCGGCGAGGTGCCGGTGGGCGCGGTGGTCGCGAAGGACGGCCGGATCGTCGCCGAGGGACGAAACACGCGGCAGGCCTCGGGGCGGATCACGGGACACGCGGAGCTGACGGCGATCGACGCGGCGTGCGCGGCGCTGGGCGCGCGCAGGCTGGACGGTTGCGTCCTGTATGTGACACTGGAGCCCTGTCCCATGTGCGCCGGCGCCGCCATTCAGGCGCGGCTCGACCGCGTGGTCTTCGGCGCGTATGATCCGACGGCCGGCGCGGCAGGCGGTGTGACGGATCTGTTTCGCGAGAAATTCGAGCGGGTGCCGGAGCTGCAGTGCGGATTCATGGAACAGCCCTGCAAATTGCTTTTACAGCAGTTTTTTGCCGGTTTACGGGCCGGTTCGTCAGATTAACCAATCCAAATCGAGTGTAAAGCAAACGGCTTGCACTCGGTTTTTATATTACGTTCTGTATAATCTGATGTTCAAAAAAAATGTTCAAAACTTTGTTCAAAATGTTGAAAACCCTTAAAACTGTCGGGTTTGAAAAGTCGAAACAAGGGATTTTTCCAAATAAATAGAATTATCTACAAAAAAATTTGTATACGAATTGTAGACCGAATTTGTAATTTTATACAAAATGGAATCAATTTGTTGACAGCCGTCGGCAAAATCGACAAACCCCGTGTTTACGCGGTTCGCGGCCGGTTTTGCGGTTTTGCGTCTTTTTCGGAAATACGTCGGTTGGCAAATTGCCGAAAAACGGCGGTCTTGTGTCCGCGGCAGGCGACAGACGCAATATCGTGTGGTTGAAACACGCGGAAACGCTTGCAATTTCCCGGATCGGGGGGTATAATGAACAGCAAATAGAAGGGGAGGTCTTCCAAATGCAAACTGAGTTCAGACCCGAAAACATGGAGCGTATCACCACACCCGAGCTGGCACAGGCCTTCATCGACGAGCAGATCGCCGCGCTGCGCGCCCAGATCGGCGACGGCAAGGTGCTGCTGGCGCTTTCCGGCGGCGTGGATTCCAGCGTCGTCGCCGCGCTGCTGATCAAGGCCATCGGCAAAAACCTCGTGTGCGTACACGTCAATCACGGGTTGCTGCGCAAGGGCGAGCCGGAGCAGGTCATCCGCGTGTTCCGGGACGAGATGGACGCGAATCTGATCTATGTGGACGCCGTCGACCGCTTCCTGGACAAGCTGGCAGGCGTCGCGGAGCCCGAGACGAAGCGCAAGATCATCGGCGGCGAATTCATCCGTGTGTTCGAGGAAGAGGCGCGCAAGCTGAACGGCTTCTCCTTCCTGGCGCAGGGAACGATCTACCCCGACATTCTGGAATCCGACGGCGTGAAGGCGCATCATAACGTCGGCGGACTGCCCGACGACTTCGAGTTCGAGCTGGTGGAGCCGGTGAAGTTCCTTTATAAAGATGAAGTGCGCGTGGTCGGCAAGCAGCTCGGTCTGCCCGACAACATGGTCTACCGGCAGCCGTTCCCCGGCCCCGGTCTGGGCGTGCGCTGCGTAGGCGCGATCACCCGCGACCGTCTGGAGGCCGTGCGCGAATCCGACGCGATCCTGCGCGAGGAGTTCGAGAAAAACGGTCTGGCCGGTAAGGTCTGGCAGTACTTTACCGTGGTGCCCGATTTCAAGTCCACCGGCATCACCGACGGCAAGCGCACCTACGACTGGCCGGTCGTCATCCGCGCGGTCAACACCGTGGATGCCGTCACCGCCGAGTGCGCCGAGCTGCCGTTCTCCCTCGTGCAGCACATCGTCAAACGCATCACGACCGAGGTCAAGGGCGTCAACCGCGTTCTCTGGGACGTCACCCCGAAGCCCAGCGCCACGATCGAGTGGGAGTAATCCCTAACTGACCACTTACAAGTCTCTTAAACGTGTGGCTTACACTTCCTTTGAAGGTGCCGACCTGACGTAACAGAGGCATTCAAAACGACATAGCGAAACGAAATATTTTTAGCCTTGTAGCTACAGAAACGCTGTAGTTACAAGGCTTTTTTCATACCCTGACGCCTTGACAAACCCAAGTTTCGACCAATACGTAACGCCATATAACGGATCGTAAGGAGGTTCAACGAGAATGAAAATTTGGCCCATGAGGACGTCCCGGCATTCAAGCGGCTTTTCGTCGCGTATTATGAGGACCGTGATCACGGCGAGATCGTGGAGTTCCTGAAGACGAAGTGCTGGAGAACCTTTTAGCAAAACCTTCGACATGAAAAATAGGGAACAAATCAGCGTATTTCATGCAGAAATGTTCCCTATTTTTTTGCAGGCAAAAGCGGTCTCTTTCTGGAGGCCGCTGTTGTATTTGTCGTTTTTTTTGCCGTGATCAGGCGTTACGC
Organism: uncultured Eubacteriales bacterium; assembly: GCA_900321595.1. Lineage (GTDB taxonomy): Bacteria > Bacillota > Clostridia > Oscillospirales > Acutalibacteraceae > UBA1081. Next base: position 101 of record ONWP01000246.1, on the reverse strand, counting down.
GCGCCGACGGCGTTTTTCAGACGCTCCAGCGCGTCCGCGAGGGTGGCTCTGGTGCAGGCGAGGTTCATGCGCAGGAAACCTTCGCCGCCCTTGCCGTATTC
>ONWP01000033.1 GCA_900321595.1 uncultured Eubacteriales bacterium | reverse complement strand
GCGCTGAACCGGTATTTCCGGGATCCGGACGTGGAGCTCATCTTTGACGCGTCCGGCGGAGATCTGGCCAATACGGTCCTGCCGTATCTGGACTGGGACGCGATCCGCGCTTCCCGCGCGGTCTTTTTCGGGTTCAGCGACCTTTCGGTCGTACTCAACGCGATCGTCGCGAAGACCGGCAGACCCGCGGTCAATTACCAGATCCGCAATTTACTGTATGAGGACCGGACGGCGCAGCGCGCGTTCTTCCGGGAAAAGCTGCTGCCGGGCGCGTTCACACCGGACGATCTGGCGCCTGTATTCCTGCGCGGCACGCGGATGCGCGGCAGGGTCATCGGGGGCAACGTCCGCTGCTTTCTGAAGCTTGCCGGGACACCCTATTGGCCGGATCCGGATGGCGCGGTGCTGCTGTTGGAATCACTGGGCGGCGGTGTGAATCAGATGATCACCGCGCTGGAGCAGTACCGGCAGCTCGGCGTATTTGACCGGGTGAACGGCATTCTGCTGGGGACGTTTACCAAAATGGAGCGGGAAGGCCTGCGCCCGACGATCGAGGAGCTGACGCTGGCTGCAACGCCCGACCGCGTCGCCGTCGCCGGGACGCGGCTTGTCGGACACGCGCCGGACGCGCGGGCGATCCGCCTCGGGGAGACGGTCTGCATCGCCGCGAAAAGGGAGGCGTCGCCATGACCCTGGGGCTCAAACGCGGCACGGTCCGGCTGTGTCCGCACGAAGCGGCCTGGGAGGCCGAAGCGGCGCGCGTGATCGGCGTATTGCGCGAGATCCTCGGCGGCGCGGCGGCTGATATCCGGCACGTCGGCAGTACGGCGATCCCGGCGATCCGGGCGAAGCCCGTCGTGGATATCGCCGTCGGCGCGACGGATCTCGACGCGGTGAAACAAAAGCGCGGCGCGTTGGAACGCGCGGGGTTTTATTACCGTCCGGCGGACGACCTGCCGGAGCAGCTGTTGTTCGCGGCGGGCAGTCTCTACGACGGCACAGGCGACGAGCAGACGCACTTTATCCACGTCGTGCGCGCGGACGGGACGCAGTGGCGCGACTACAACAATTTTCGCGACTATATGAATGCCTTTCCGGACGCGGCGAAAGCCTATGAGGACGTGAAAACGCGTCTCGCAGAAGCGTATCCGGTCGATCCCGGCCGGACGCGGTATCTCGCCGGGAAGCGCGCGTTCATCGTGCGCGCGCTGCGCAAGGCGCTGGTCTGGTCTTTGCTGGGCGAAGCCGTTCGGATCGAGATCGACCGCCCTGTCGGGCATGTGCGCCGGGGAAACGGCTTCACGCTCACGTACCCGGTCAACTACGGGTACCTTCCCGGCGTGACCGGCGGAGACGGGGAGGCGCTGGACGTGTACCTGCTCGGGGAAGCGTCGCCCGTCCGGGAGGCGGACTGCCGTGTGATCGGCGTCGTTCACCGCCGCGACGACGCGGAGGATAAGCTGATCGCCGCGCCGGCAGGGGCGACCTTTTCAAAAGAGGAGATGGCCGCCGCGGTGCGCTTTCAGGAGCAGTGGTTCGATTCCGATGTGATCGCGCTGGCGGAGCGCGGCCGGTTCGATGCGTGCTATGAACGCGGGGAAAACGGCGCGGACGAATCGCGGTTTTTCGGGAATCCGTGAAAAGGTATTGCAACGAACGTTTCATTTTGGTATAATATAATATCATTATTCAAGGGAGTTTTTGTCATGGATAAAACGCCGATGGTCTGGATCATGGCTCAGCAGATCCCGTGGCAGCAGTATCTGGACTTTTTTGTGCGCATCATTGTCGCCGGCATATGCGGCGCCGCCATCGGCTACGAGCGCAGCCGCCGCAGCAAGGACGCGGGCATCCGTACGCATATCATCGTCTGCTCCGCCGCCGCGATCATGATGATCGTGTCAAAATACGCCTTCGTCGATCTGACCACAGCGGAGGGACTGTCGCTCGCGGGAACCCGCGGCGCGGATTCGGCGCGCGTGGCGGCGCAGGTCGTCAGCGGCATCAGCTTCATCGGCGCGGGCGTCATCTTCAAAAACGGCAACACCGTCAAGGGTCTGACCACCGCCGCCGGCATCTGGGCGACGGCGGGCATCGGCCTGTCGATCGGCGCCGGCATGTACGGGGTGGGGCTCTTCTCCACCATCGCCATCGCCGTCATGCAGCTGCTCATGCACAAGTTCCGCGTCAGCACCGAGGCGATGTACGCCACCGCGCTGAAGTTTACGATCCGCGACGATCCCGCGTTCCGCGACAAGCTCATGGCCGACGTGACCGCCTGGAAGGGCACCGTCGACGAGATCGCCGTATCCAGCCGGAAGGACGGCACCGTCGACTATTCGGTCGTCGTCAAGGTGCCAAACAACTTCGATTCCGCTGAATTCGTACGCTATCTGGGAGACAACGACCGGGTCGTCTCCTACAGCGTCGCACCGCTCACATGACGGGCGGGCGCATACTGGTCGCAGGCGCCGGGCACGGCGGTCTGGCCGCGGCGGCGGCGTTGGCGAAGGCGGGGTTCGACGTCACGGTCTATGAGGAAAAAGCCCGCAAGGATCTCGGCTGGGACTGGGAGGACGTGATCGACCTGAACGCGCTGGAGGAGGCGGGCGTACCGCCGCTTTCAAGCTTGCGGTTTGAGCCGAGCCATCACATCAGCTACACGAATCCGAAAAAGACGGTCTACATCCGGACGCCGAAGACGAAGCCGCTGATCAACGTCCGCGTGGACAGAAAGTATCTGCTGGAGCACCTGATCGACTACGCGTTCAAGTGCGGCGCCGACGTACGGTTCAACGAGCCGGTCGTGGACTCCATCGCGTCGGACGGCGCGGTGCGGGGGCTCGTCACCCGCAGACGCGGCAAGCTGGTCGCCCACGAAAGCGACCTGGTGATCGACGCGGCGGGCCTGTACTCTCCCGTGCGGGCGAATCTGCCGTCGGAGGCCGGCGTGACGGCGCGTTTTGACGATTCCGATATTATCTGGTGCTGGCGCGGCTATTTTGACAAGCTGCCCGGCGAAGAGCCCGCGCACACGTATACGGTTTATTTCTACCACTTGAACGAGCCGGGGCTCGACTGGGTGGTTTCCCTGCCGAACGCCATGGACGTGTTCGTCGGCCGATTCGGCAGACCGGTCACGCAGGACGACGTGGACGCCGCGCTCGCGGATTTCCGCGCGTCTTATCCCACGCTGGGCGAGCGTCTTGTCCGGGGCGGGCAGTTTGCCTGCATCCCGGTGCGCAAGACACTGTCGATGCTGGTCTGGAACGGCTACGCCGCCATCGGCGACAGCGCCGCTATGACCGTGCCGCTGCTGGGCTCCGGGCTCAACAACGCGTTCCGCGCGGCGAAGATGCTGACGGAAACGGTTCTCGCGGCGCAGGGCGACTACAGTGTGGAAAAGCTGTGGCCGTATCAGTACGAGTATTTTGAGAAGATCGGCGCGCGGATGGCAATGGTGCATGAGCTGCGCGAGCTCGCGACGAATCTCACGGCGCAGGAGGTCGACTACCTGCTTGAGCACGAGATCCTGTCCGAAAAGGAGTTCAGCCTGGGCTCGACGAAGTCGATCCCGGTCGAGCCGTCTCAGATCCTGCCGAAAATCGGGAAGATGTTCGCGAAGCCGCGGCTGATCTCCGGCGGCGGAAAGGCGCTGGTGAACCTGGGGCTTACGCATCTTCGGAATACGCAGATCCCGGCGGTCTACGACCCGGCGGCCGTCGCGGACTGGAAGGAAAAATACGACGCGCTTTGAGCGGCGCTTTGAACAGTCGTTTTTAGAATACCGCTGTTCGATCACGGAGGACATTGAAACGATGATACAGCCTATAACGGAACAATTGATGCAATTGATCCGGGACGGTGAAAGCATCACTGTCGAATTCAAAGAATCAAAACGGGCGATCACCAAAGATGTGTACGAAACAGTGTGCGCTTTCTCAAATCGGGATGGCGGTCATATCTTTCTCGGCGTGAAGGATAACGGCGACATTATCGGCGTTGAGCCGGATTCAGTCGAAAAGCTGAAAAAAGACTTTGTGACTGCCGTGAACAATGAAAACAAGATCTCCCCTGCGCTGTACCTGACGCCGATCGAATATGATGCGAAAGGAAAATGCGTTTTATATATTCGTGTTCCGTCATCGCAGGAGGTGTGCCGATGCGGAGGACGGATTTATGACAGGATCCACGAAGCCGATATCGATATAACGCGGCATTCCGACGATGTCTACAGACTTTATTCCCGTAAAAGCGGCGGGTGCTTCGTGAATAAGGTGTTTCCGGTATTTGGTGTCGCAGATCTGCGCCGGGATCTGATAGAACGCGCAAAAAACATGACCAGATCGCGCGTAGACAATCATCCGTGGCTGCTTATGTCGGATGAAGAGATCATGCGCAGCGCCGGATTGGTGCTGCGTGATCCGGTTTCCGGACAAGAGGGGATCACGCTCGCCGCGATCCTTCTGTTCGGGACAGATCAGCTGATCATGTCCGTTTTGCCTCACCATAAGACGGATGCCATCTTTCGGGTGTTTGATACAGATCGGTATGATGATCGCGACGTGATCGTTACCAATCTGATCGAAAGCTTTGACCGGCTCATGGCCTTTGGAAAAAAGCACTTGAATGACACATTTCATTTGGACGGCGTTCAAAGCGTCAGCGCCAGGGATCGGATTCTGCGTGAGATCGTATCAAACGTGTTGGCGCATCGCAACTATGCGGATGCCTTTGTCGCGAAGTTTGTCATTGAGAAGGATCGGATCTTTACAGAAAACGCAAGCATTCCGCATGGATACGGCGCTTTGCGGCCGGAATCGTTTGAGCCGCTTCCGAAAAATCCGCCCATCTCCAAGGTTTTCCGCGAGATCGGATTGGCTGATGAGCTCGGCTCCGGCATGCGAAATACATACAGATATACAAAGATGTATTCCGGAGGCGAACCGCAGTTTTCGGAAGGGGATGTGTTTCGTATTATCATTCCGCTACGTGAATCGGCGACTGCGACTGTCGGACCGCGCGATCCCGGCGCAGCGGATGGAGCAAAAAATGAACCAATAAATGAACCGATAAATGAAGCAATAACCCTGACAGCATCAGATCGGCGAATCCTTTCCGCGATCCGCGAAAATACGCGGATCACCAGACGAGAGCTTGCTGAATTGCTTGATCTGGGTGAAAGTACAGTGTTCCGGGCAATTCAAAAACTGAAAGCAGCGGGTGTGATCGAACGATGCGGTTCGAATAAAACCGGATTTTGGCGTATCAGATGACCCGGCGGCTGTCGCGGACTGGAAGGAAAAATACGACGCGCTTTGAGCGATCAGTCGTCCCGGAGCTTTCCGGGGCGATTTTTCTATTGCAAAACGAACGGATAAATAATATAATAAGCTTGTATTACTGTAGGGAGGATTACGCATGGCGCAGGGCGACAACATCATTGATCTGGAGCTGTACCTGATCCGGCACGGACAGACCTGGGGAAACGTGGGGAAAAAGCCCGCGCATGAGACGGAGCTGGACCGCAAAGACGTGGATCTGACGCCGGACGGGTACCGGATGGCGGCGCTCCTGGGGGAGCGGTTTGAAACGTATCCCTTCGACGCGGTGTACGCGAGCTGCCTGCGCCGGGCCGTCCTCACGGCGAACGCGATCGTGACCAGACAGCCGGCGGACGGCGCAAAAAGCGTCCTGCTGCACCCGATCCTCACCGAATGCGGCGCCGGGGACGACTTCGAGGGCCTGACGCTGGACGAGATCCGGCAGTTCGCGCCCGCGGCGGAGCCGGCTGACGGCGTCGATCTGTCCGGGCCCCGCGTGTATCCCACGAAGGGCTGGGACGATCTGCGGCAGCTTGCGCGGGCGCAGGAGACCCTTGCCTATCTGCGCGCGCGTCATCACGGCGGGCAGAAGATCGCCGTCGTGGCGCACGCGGCGTTCAACACGTTCCTCTTTCACGCCGCGCTGGGACTCGACCCGACGAAGGTCACCTTCGATCCCCATTTCATCAATACCGGCGTGACGAAAATCGTCTTCTTTGAGCCGGGAACGGGCCGCTACGGGCTGGATACGCTGCTGATCTACAGCAACGATCTGTCCCACCTGCAGCGGGATTATCCGGAGCTGGCGCTGTATCCGACCTATATCTGACTGATCTGACAAGGAGGCTTCCCCATGAAAACGTTTTTCATCCTTCTGCTCTCCCTTTTTCAGACGATCTCCTTTAACGTGACCAAATGGACGCATCCGAAGACGGAGGTGCTTGACGTGAACCAGTACAATCGCTCGCAGGTCTTTGAAGGTTTCGGCACCAGCGCGTGCTGGTGGGCGCAGACCGTCGACGACGAAGCCATGGCGGAGCGGATCGCTTCGCTCCTGTACAGCGAGAGCGAGGGACTGGGGCTGCAGATCTTCCGCTACAACATCGGCGGCGGCTCCGCGGAGGATCCGACCGAGCGCATCGGCGACCCGTCCCGCAGGACGCAGAGCTTCTACGTGTTCAATGAGGAGACAGGCGACTGGGAATTTGACTTTACCCGGGACGCGAACGCCCGGCGCGTGATGGACAAGGCCGTCGAGCAGGGCGCCAAGGAGATCATCCTCTTCTGCAACAGCCCCCACTGGTCGATGACCGCAAGCGGGCACGCCTCCGGCGGGCTGACGCCGGCATTCTCCAACCTGCCGCCGGAGAACTACGACAAATTCGTCGATTACGTTTTGACGATCGCCGATCACTTCGTCGCCGAGGGCTATCCCATCGCCGCGGTGTCGCCCATCAATGAGCCGCAGTGGAACTGGGGCGGCGACTGGGTCGGACAGGAGGGCTGTCACTACACGCCCGCCGAGACCGTGGCCGTACTGGAGAAATTCGCCGTCGCCATGCAGGCGAGAAACGCGCCTTACGCCCTGCGCGGGCCTGAGGCCGGCTCCTTCGCGGCCGATCAGAACGAATATCTGGATCTGCTCTTCGCGAGCCCCGTCCTGAATGCCTGTATGGACACGTTTTCCGGGCACAGCTACTGGATGGACGACAAGCTGTGGCAGCGCTATGAATTCAACGACTACTTTACCGCGCATTATCCCGACAAAAAGCTGGAGATGAGCGAGTGGTGCGAGCTGCCGCTGACCATCGACTCCACCACGATCGACAGCGGTGTGCACATGGCGAAGATCATCGCCTGGGATCTCAAGTTCCTGAACGCCGTCTCGTGGCAGAGCTGGACCGCCGTCAACGGCGACGGTCTGATGGAGCTCAAAAACGGCGAGCTGGTCATCTACAACCGCTACTGGGCGTACAAGCAGTTCTCCGCGTTCATCAAGCCCGGCATGACGCAGGTCAAGGTGCTCGATTCCAATGAGGAGAGCGATCTCATCACCGTGGCGTTCGCGGACCGCGGCCGCACGGTGCTGGTCGTCGTGAATGAAAACGACTCGGAACGGCCCGTGTACCTCAATCACGGGAGATCCGACGTGCAGGTCTGGCGGACGGACGAAGCGCACAACTGCGAGCAGGTGTCTTACGAAACTGAAAAGGGCGTGACGACGCTGCCGGCGAAGAGCATCACCACGTTCGTCATCGACCAGGCGACGCTGAGCTGATGATCTACGCTGTGATCCTGGGCGGCGGCTCCGGCTCCCGGTTCGGTTCCGACGTGCCCAAGCAGTTTCTGCCGGTGGGCGGCGTGCCGGTCATCGTGCGCAGCGCGCGCGTTTTTGCCAGTCATCCGCAGGTGGGGCGTATCGTTATCAGCGTCGGCGCGGACTTCGTTGAACCGACGCGGAGCATGATGGCGGAGTATCTGCCGGACCGCGCGGTCGACGTCATCGCCGGCGGACAGGACCGCCACGGCACCATGCTGCGCATCCTCGACCATATCCGGGAAAAATGGGGCGTCTCTGAAGCGGATCTGATCCTTACCCACGACGCGGCGCGGCCGTTCATCGACGCGCGGATCGTCTCGGACAACATCTCGGCCGCCGCTGAGAGCGGCGCCTGCGGCACGGCGATCCCCGCCGTGGACACGATGGTGCTTTCGTCCGGCGGCTTTATCGAAGCCAGTCTCGACCGGTCGAAGATCCGGCATATGCAGACGCCGCAGAGCTTCCGGCTGGCGCTGCTGGACGACCTCTACCGCAGGCTCACGCCGCGGGAGGCCGCCTCGTTTACGGACGCCTGCTCGGTGTTTACGCATTTCGGTCTGCCGGTCCGGCTCGTGGACGGCGACCGCGACAATATCAAGATCACATATCCGTCGGATCTGGAGCTGGCCGAACGGATCGCAGAAGGGAGAGAACCGGTTTGATCGGCGCATCTGTCATCATTCCGATCTATAACGGAGAAGCGCATTTAGAGGAGACGCTGGAAAGCCTCGTCTGTCAGTCCGTGGAGGATTTCGAGGTCATACTGGTGGACGACGGCTCGACGGACGGCACCGCGGAGATCTGTAAGAAGTACTGTGACGAGTACGTGGACTTTTTCTATCACCGCATCGAGCACGCGGGCGTATACGCGGCGCGAAACGCCGGCATCGCCGGGGCGCGGGGCGAATACCTGCTCTTCCTGGACTGCGGCGACCTGTACGCGCAGGATACGATCGAGGGCGCGCTGAAAACGGGGCGCGAGCTGGAGGCGGACGTGCTCACGGGGCGCAGCTACCGGTTCGGCGACATCGAGTACGAATACGACAGCGGGCTGGACGAGCTGGC
>ONWP01000344.1 GCA_900321595.1 uncultured Eubacteriales bacterium | reverse complement strand
CGTTTTTCTCCAGCTGCTTCTGATGGCTGTGATTCAGTTCGTCTGCGCGTTGACCACGAAGTCGCAGGTGCAGCCGTTCCACGCCGCCGTCACCCGGGTCGAGCCGTTGCCCAGCGCGTACACGCGGTTGCCGACGATGCGGATGAGCGATTTGTCGTAGCCGCTGTATTTCACGCCGGTGAGGACGGGGGAATTGAAGTTGTCGGAATCATAGGCGAAGATCATGACGCGCGCGCTCTTTTCCACCGTCAGGACCGGCTCCTGCGCCGCGATCGTCAGCACCTCGGGGACCGCCCGTTCCTTGTGTCGTTCCACAGCGATCTCGACGTTCGATTCCTCGTCCGCGTCCGTTTTCGGCGCGTCCGCCAGGGAGAGTGTCACCTTGTGCATCCGCGTCGCCCAGGTGCCCCAGCCGCCGCCGTAGGCGTAGGAGAGGTATACGGGATCGCCGGCGCAGATGTGCCCGTCCGAGCGGCCGGAGATGCCGCAGTTGTGCAGCTTCTTTGCCGTGTTGGTCTTCACGAAGCCCGCGGGACGGAAGGTCAGGCCGTCGAAGGACTCCCAGACGCTCACATAGCTGTCGTCGGTGAAGCGCTTCGTCGTGAAGACGGCAATGAAGCGGCCGTATTCATCGACGTACTTGACGTCCTTGGAGTCGCCCATGTTGTCCGGGATCGCTTCGCCCCGGATCTTCAGCGTCGCGGGCCAGTTTTCGTCCGTGGCGTCGGCTGTCGCGACGAAGCAGGGGCCGTTCCAGTTGTAGTAGATGAAGAGCGTGTCGTCCATCACGACGAAGGAGGGCTCCATGGCGCCGGCGACGTTGTCGAGCGCGGGATCGTGGGAAACGAGCGGGACGGGATCGCCGCCCCAGCCGGAGCCGTTCCACTTTTCATAGGGGCCGTCGGGCGTTTTGCTGCGGGCGATGAAAAAGTCGTTGTTGATGCCGCGTTCGTCCATTGTTGAGGTGTAGCCGACGTAGTAATAGCCGCCGAATTTGATGACGCCGGGGTCGCAGCAGGACAGCGCGTCCATCGAGCCGGCGGTGGGCTTGACGACGATGGACTCCTTCGTGCGGGTATGCCCCTCGTCGTACAGGCGCGAATAGGTGATCGCGTCCCAGAAGCCGTAGGTGCCGTTCGCGGCGCTCCACAGGTCGAGGCTGCCGTCCGCGTTGAGGATCATGCTCGGCCCGTAGCGGTAGCCGCCGTAGACGCGGGCGGGCTGATAGCTGTCCCAGCCCGTGTCCGGCGCCTCGAGCTGCAGGTAAAGCGCCTCGTCGCCCGCGGGCGTGACGTTTCCGGTGAGGTCGGCGGTCTCGGTGAACGGCGCGTATCCCACGGCGCCCAGGCCGAAGATCGTCAGCCAGAGGAACAGGGTTTTCAGAGCCATAAATAAATATCGAATCATGCTTAACACTCCTTTGATGATTCAATTCTGATGGTAAGATTCAGCGACGCATCATCCGGCAGATGCCCGTCTATAAATACGCGGTATTCGCCCGGATACACGCGCCGGACGCCGTCCGCGCCGAACAGGGAATAGCTTTCGTCGTCCAGCGGGAAGTCGATCGACGCGGCCTCTCCGGCCATCAGATGGATCCGGCGGAACCCCTTCAGACGCAGGCGCGGCTGATCGGGGAGACCCGCGCTGTCGATATACAGCTCTGCCACCTCGTCCGCGTCCATCCCGCCGACGTTCGTCACCGTGACGCGCACGCCGTCCGGCGTTCTCCGCAGATCCGAATAGGCAAAGCGCGTGTAGGAAAGACCGTAGCCGAATTCGTAGAGCGGTTTGATCTTCCGGTACATATAGGTCCTGCCGTGAGACATCTCGTAATCGTCAAAGGGCGGCAGATCCTCCGTCTTCTCCGGGAACGCCAGCGGCAGTCTGCCGGAGGGGGAGACCCTGCCGAACAGCAGGTCGGCGATGGCCGTGCCGCCGCGCTCGCCCGGGTACCAGACCTCCAGGACGGCGTCGGCGTTTTCCGCGATCCACGGGATCGCCACGGCGCTGCCGTTTTCGAGCACCACGATCAGATCGCGGCTGACCTGCCGCAGCTTTTTGAGCAGGTCGATCTGCTCCTTCGGCAGAGCGAGCTCCGGTTTGTCGCGGCCCTCCCGTTCGTATTGCATGCCGAGTCCGATCACGGCGATCACCGCGTCGGCGCGCGACGCGGCCTCCGTCTCGGCGGTGAACGCGTCGTCCGCGCGGTCGTCCGGCGTGATCTGCCACATAAGCGTGCAGGCGGGCGCGTCCGTATTCTTGACGTAGCGCAGCTGGAACGCGACGCGTTCCCCGCGGGCCAGGCGGACGCTCTCGCCGTCCTCATACGCGGCCGCGGCCAGCGTCAAAACCGGCGGCGTGCATTTCGCGCTGCCGGCGTGCCGGACGCGGAAGCGGTATTCCCCGGTGTAGGGCGCCTCGATCTCGCCGCGCCAGATAATTGAAAACTCGGTCGTGGAGATCAGCGTGTCCGGCATCTGATCGTTCCAAGCGAAGTCGAGGGAAGCGTCCCGGCGCTTCTTCGGGATCCCGGCGAAGACCGCGTTGTCGTAATAGCTGCCCTCCACGCCCGGCTCGCCGTCCCGCGACAGGTATTCCGCCGGGACGGGCAGATATTCGGAGCCGGTTTCCGTGTAGCGCCAGGGGGTGTACAGCACCCGCGCGTTCGGATAGGCGCGGATCCCGTCGAGCGGCGTGACCGGCTCGCGCATGGGGATGCCGCTGTAGTCGCCGAACTGCGCGATATTCGCGTTGTTGCCGCAGACCGCGACGGTGATCTCCGTCTGCCGCAGCGGCAGCGCGCCGTTGTTTTTGAGCAGCACCGCCGACTTGACCGCCGTTTCGTAGGCAAGGCGCCCATGTTCCTCGCACGCGACGACGTCGAAGGGCGTCTCATACCAGGGCAGCGTCTGAGGCGCGTCGAACTGACCGGCCTTGATGCGCGCGATCAGCACGCGCCGCACCGCTTCATCGATCCGGTCTTCAGTCACGCGGCCTGCTTTCAGCGCTTCCGCCAGATAGTCCTTGAAGAACCCTTCGCCGCATTCCAGGTCGATCCCGGCGTTCAGCGCGGCCGCCGCGGCGGACACCTCGTCCGGCTCCTTTTTATGGGAATCCCACAGGCTGCTCACGCCGCCGCAGTCGGAGACCACGTAGCCGTCAAAGCCCCACTCATCGCGCAGGATCTCTGTCAGAAGTCTGTGATTTTCATGGCACGGTACGCCGTTGACCGCGTTGTACGCCGCCATGACCGCCTCGGGATGCCCCTCCTGCACCGCCATGCGGAAGGGCTCCAGATGGTATTCCCGGAACGTCTTCTCGCTCATCACGGCGTT
>ONWP01000052.1 GCA_900321595.1 uncultured Eubacteriales bacterium | reverse complement strand
CGAAGGTCATGGCAACGACCGAAAACGGGTACGAGCGCATCTTCGGCTGGGAGACGAAGGCCTCCGACGACGCGTACACCGCGTTCCTTGAAGCGTTCGCGGACGCGTTCATCCCGCACCTCGAGGCGCTGGGGCTCGCGGACAAGGTGATGTTCCACACCTCGGACGAGCCGGGCCTTTCGGAATTCTTCGCCTATAAAAAGGCCTCGGAGACCATTCGGCGGCTGTTCGGCCGCTTCCCGGTGGCGGACGCGCTTTCGGAGCCGATGTTCCTGCGCACGGGCCTCGTGCGCACCCCGGTCGTCAGCGTCGCGGCAGCCGGAAAGTTTTACGGGCGCACGGACGACCTGTGGCTTTACTACTGCTGCGGCCCCGGGAACGGCTTTATGCCGAACCGCTTCATCGCGATGCCGAGTCAGCGCAACGCGATCCTCGGCTTTATCCTGTACCGGTACGGCGCGAAGGGCTTCCTGCACTGGGGCTACAACTTCTACAACACGCAGCTTTCCCGCGCGCAGATCGATCCGTTCGACGTGACGGACGCGGGCGGCTGTTTCCCCGCGGGCGACGCGTTCGTCGTCTATCCCGGCGAGGACGGCCCCCTCTGCTCGCTGCGCCTCAAGGTGTTCCGCCAGGCGCTCGACGACTGCGAGGCGCTGCGCCTGCTCGAACGCGACCTGGGCAGGGACGGCGTGATGAAGCTGCTGAACGAGGGCCTCGCGCATCCCCTCGACGAGCGGCACTATCCCCGCGACGAGGCGTGGCTGCTGCGAAAGCGCCAGGAGATTTACAGTCAGATCTGACCGGAGGTTATCAATCATATGAGATTTACGAAAATGCACGGAGCCGGCAACGATTACATCTACGTCAACGGCTTTGAGGAGACCATTCGCGACCGGAGCGCGTTCGCGGTGAAGGTGAGCGACAGACATTTCGGGATCGGCTCGGACGGCCTGATCTGCATCGACCCGTCCGACGTCGCGGACTGTAAAATGGATATGTACAACGCCGACGGCTCACAGGGAAAAATGTGCGGCAACGGCGTGCGCTGCGTGGCGAAATTCGCCTATGACAACGGCATCGCGAAAAAGGATGAGATCGCCGTGGAGACGCTCAGCGGCATCAAATACATCCGCGTGTTTACGGAAAACGGCAAGGTCGTCCGGGCCCGGGTGAATATGGGCAGGCCGATCCTGACGCCGCGTGAGATCCCCACGACGCTGGGCGCGGATACGGCTGTGAAGCAGGCGCTGACCGTTGACGGCAGGGACTATGAGGTCACCTGCGTCTCGATGGGCAATCCGCACTGCGTCACCTTCGTGGACGACGTGTGGAGCCTCGACCTGCCGGCGATCGGCCCCGGCTTCGAGCGCCATCCGGCGTTCCCAGAGCGGGTCAATACCGAGTTTATCCGCGTGCAGGACGCGCGTCACCTCGACATGCGCGTCTGGGAGCGCGGCTCCGGCGAGACGCTGGCCTGCGGCACCGGCGCGTGCGCGTCCGTCGTCGCCGCCGTGCTGTGCGGCCACTGCGAAAAGGACGCGCCCGTCACGGTGAAGCTGCTCGGCGGCGTTCTGGAGATCGTCTGGTCGTCTGACGGCAATGTGTATATGACCGGTCCCGCCGAAACGATTTGCACCGGCGAGATCGATGAATAACGGGAGGAAGAGCAAATGCAGATCAACGGCAATTTTCTGAAGATCCAGAAGAATTATCTGTTTTCGGATATCGCGAAGAAGGTGGCGGCCTACAAGGCGGCGAACCCGGACGCGGACGTCATCCGGCTGGGCATCGGCGACGTGACGCGGCCGCTCGCGCCGGCGGTCATCGACGCCATGCACAAGGCGGTGGACGAGATGGCGCGTGAGGAGACCTTCATGGGCTATCCGCCGGAGTGGGGATATGACTTCCTCAAGCGCGCGATCAACGAGAACGACTTCGCCGCGCGCGGCGTGAAGCTCGCCGACGACGAGATCTTCGTCTCCGACGGCGCGAAGTCCGACTGCGGCAACATCGGCGACATCTTCTCCGCCGACAACACCGTCGCCGTCTGCGACCCCATCTATCCCGTCTATGTGGATACCAACATCATGGGCGGCAGAAGCGGAGATCTGATCGACGGCAGATGGAGCCGGTTCATCTATATGCCCTGCACGGCCGATAACGGCTTTGTGCCCGAGAAGCCGAAGGCGCACGCGGACCTCATCTACCTGTGCTACCCGAACAACCCCACCGGCGCGTCCATCACCCGCGAGCAGCTGGAGGGCTGGGTCGCGTTCGCGCTGGAAAACGGCAGCGTGATCCTGTACGACGCGGCGTATGAGGCGTACATCACGACGCCGGGCGTGCCCCACAGCATCTATGAGATCGAGGGCGCGAAAAAGTGCGCGATCGAGTTCCGCAGCTTCTCCAAGACCGCGGGCTTTACCGGCACCCGCTGCGCGTACACGATCATTCCGCACGACCTGAAGGCTTCCGACGGGACCGAGCTCAACGCCCTGTGGGCAAGACGGCAGGCGACCAAGTTCAACGGCGTCTCCTACATCACCCAGCGCGGCGCCGAGGCCACCTTCTCCGAGGAAGGCAAGCGCCAGGTGCGCGAGACCATCGATTTCTACCACGGCAACGCCGATATCATCTACAACGGGCTCAAGGGTTTGGGCTACGAGGTCTACGGCGGCGTGGATTCTCCCTACGTCTGGCTCAAGACGCCCGAAGGGCTTTCCAGCTGGGAGTTCTTCGATCTGCTTCTGAACGAGGTGCAGGTCGTCGGCACGCCCGGCGCGGGCTTCGGCCCGGCGGGCGAGGGCTACTTCCGTCTGACGGCGTTCGGCTCCCGCGAGAACACCCGCCGCGCTGTCGAGCGCATCGCGAAGCTGTGATGCGGGACCGGTACGAGAGCCCGCTTTCCGGGCGTTACGCGAGCCGGGAGATGCAGTATATCTTCTCCCCGGACTTTAAGTTCAAGACCTGGCGCAGACTGTGGATCGCGCTGGCGGAGAGCGAGATGGAGCTGGGCCTGCCCGTCACGCAGGCGCAGGTCGATGAGCTCAAGGCCCACGCCGAGGACATCAACTACGCGGACGCGGAGGCCAGGGAAAAACAGGTGCGCCACGACGTGATGAGCCACGTCTACGCCTACGGCCTGCAGTGCCCGACGGCGAAGCCGATCATTCACCTCGGCGCGACGAGCTGCTACGTCGGCGACAATACGGATATCATCACGCTGGACGCGGCGCTGCGTCTGGTCGCCCGCAAGCTGGCGAGCGTCATCGACGCGCTGAGCGATTTCGCGCTGAAATACAAGGATCTGCCGTGTCTGGCCTTCACGCACGGCCAGCCGGCGCAGCCCACCACGGTGGGCAAGCGCGCGACGCTGTGGATCCAGGATCTGCTGCTCGATCTGCGCGAGACGGAGCATGTGCTGGACAGCCTGCTGCTGCTGGGCTCCAAGGGGACCACCGGCACGCAGGCCAGCTTCCTGGAGCTGTTCGAGGGCGACGCGGAAAAGGTGCTGGCGCTCGACAGGAAGATCGCCGAGAAGACCGGCTTCCGGGGCGTTTTCCCGGTCTCCGGGCAGACCTATACCCGCAAGGTGGATCATATGGTGCTGTCGGTGCTCTCCGGCATCGCCCAGTCCGGCGGGAAGTTTACGAACGACCTGCGTCTTCTGCAGCACATGAAGGAGCTGGAGGAGCCCTTTGAAAAGGATCAGATCGGTTCGAGCGCGATGGCGTACAAGCGCAATCCCATGCGTTCCGAGCGGCTCGCGGGCCTTGCGCGGTTCGTCATGACGACCGCCCTCAACGCGGGACTGACGGCCTCCGCGCAGTGGTTCGAGCGGACGCTGGACGACTCCGCGAACCGGCGGCTGTCGCTGGCGGAGTGCTTTCTGGCCGCGGACGGGATCCTGGAGCTCTATCTGAACATCGCGGACGGCATCGTGGTCTACGAAAAGATGGTGGAAAAGCACCTGCGCGCGGAGCTGCCCTTCATGGCCACAGAGAACATCCTCATGGACGCCGTCAAGCGCGGCGGCGACCGGCAGGCGCTGCACGAGCGGATCCGGCAGCACTCCATGGCGGCGGGCGCGGCCGTCAAGCAGGGCGGCGAAAACGACCTGCTCGACCGCATCGCGGCGGATCCGGCCTTCGGGCTGGACGCGTCGGCGCTGCAGGATCTGCTGCAGCCGGAGAAATTCGTCGGCCTCGCGCCTCTGCAGACCGAGCGGTTTGTCGAAAATGAGGTCAGACCCGCCGTCGAGCCCTATCGCGGCGCGCTGATCCGCAGCAATGAGATCCACGTATGAGCGCAGACACATTCCGGCCATTTTCAATCTATCGGAGGGTTGCAGAATGAGATTTACGACGCGTTTTCGCAAATGCCTTTGCGTGCTGCTGGCGGCGGTGCTGCTGGCGGCGACCGGACTGACGTCCCGGGCGGCAGGGGAGTTCAGCTATTACTTTTCCGACAGTTCCCGCACGGCGGTGGCCGTTGCGGGGTTCTCCGGCAGCGCTGACGCGAACGGCGTCGTGACCGTGCCGGATGAGATTGACGGCTATCCGGTGGTCCGCATCGTCGACAACGCCTTTGCCGGACGAAGCGACCTGAAGGAGCTTCGCGTCAACAAGGGCGTCGTCGTGGAACCCGGCGCGTTCAACGGCTGCGCGAACGCCGTCACCGTGGTCTACGAGGGCTACGAGGCCGAGGAGCCCGAAGCGCCCGTCGATCCCGGCAAAAAATCGGATTACGAGATGCGCGGCAAGGTGCTGGTGCGCTACACGGGCTCCGCGCCGACGGCTTCCGTGCCGACCGACTGCACAGAGATCGCCGCGAACGCGTTCCGGGACAATCAGACGCTCACGAGCGTGTATCTGCCGCCGGCGCTCAAGACCATCGGCGCGGGCGCGTTCGCGTCCTGCGTGGCGCTGACCACGGTGGAGGCCGACGAGCGCAGCATGTCGCTGAACGTCGGCAGGGACGCCTTTGCCGGAACGCCCTGGCTGGCGAACTATCCGTCCCCCCTCGTCCTGCTGGGCGACACGCTGATCAAGTATAAGGGGAACGAAAAATACGTCACCCTGCCGGTGAGCGTGACAAACGTCGCGGACGGCGCCTTTGACGGATCGGGCGCGAAATACGTCCGCCTGCCGGCGAACGCGGCCGGACTGGTCCGGGGCAGCTTCCCGTCGGGCATGACCGTCTACGCGCCGGCGGACAGCGCCGCGATGAAGGCCTGCGCCGCGGCGGGGATCCCCTGCGTACAGGCATTTCCCTACGGCGACGCCGACATGAACGGCCGCGTGACCGCAGGCGACGCCAGACAGGTGCTGCGCATCAGCGCCAGACTGGAAAAGAAGCCGGCGGACGTCCGCTTCCTGCCGCTGTGCGACCTGGACCGGGACGGAAATCTCACCGCGCGCGACGCCAGAACGATCCTGCGCATCAGCGCCAGACTGGAGATCTACGACGGCCCCGCGGCGAAGGAGCCCATCGACGCTTACGAGGTGCTGACGCTGGTGCAGAAGATCTTCGCCTCCGCCAAGAGCTACGCGCCGTTCTATACGAAGTACGCGTATCAGGAGTGGCAGGACGTGCAGATCCGCAGCGATCTGGCGCTCTACTACGACCGTTTTGAGGATGAACTGACGCCGAAGCGCCGCGCCCAGACGGTCTCCTTCACGCCCGGTTCGGACAGCTCCATCGCCAATCTGCCTGTGGTGACGATGCTCGATCCGTCGAAGCTGACCGCTTTCTCCTGCGACGTGAACCCCGAGGGCGAGTACGTCATCCGGCTCACGCTGGCCGATGAGAAGATCGCCAGCGAGAAGGCCGCGGGCTACAACGCGTTTACGGCGCGGATGTTCCCGGTCGAGCCGATCAGCCATTTCACCGAGCAGATCGAGCACACCCTGTGGTACCGGTCGGGTCTGACGAACGTGCGGTTCGACATGACGTATACCGGCTGCACGATGGAGCTGCGCGCCGACGCGGACAGCCTGAACATCACGAATGTGACGATGAATATGTACTACCGGTTTGAGATCTACGGAAAGGTCAACGGGATCACGGCGAAGACGAAGATCTTCGGCGGCGAGGAGCCGGCGCAGGCGACGCGGCACGATGTGATCCAGCTGAGCGGCTTCGCGTTCCGCGATCAAAGCTGACAGACAGGCAATAACGCGTGTCGGCATTTGACATATGCAAAATATTTGAAAATGTGAATTTTCTGACCGGGGATTGTCAGACGGAAAATCGTCTGATATAATGAATGTGCATAACAGAACGGAGGCGTTTTCATCATGTCAAAGATCCTGTCCGTCTTCTTGGCTGTGATCATGTTCCTGTTCCCGAGCGCGAATCTGCCCAAGGCGCAGCTCGACACGGAGACCATGAACACGCAGTACACCTACGTCTTCGTCCACGGTCTGTCCGGCTGGGGCGAGTATGCCGTCTATTACAATCTGATGCCGTACTGGGGCATCTTCGGCGGAAATCTGATGAAGTACCTGCGCGCCCGCGGCGCGGACGTCCACGCCGCATCTGTCGGCCCGACGGAGAGCCAGTGGGATCGCGCCTGCGAGCTGTACGCCGAGCTGACCGGCACCCGGGTCGACTACGGCGAGGCGCATTCGGCGCGGTGCGGCCACGCCAGATTCGGCAAGGATTATTCCTACAGACCGCTCGTCGACGCGTGGGACGCGGAGCATAAGATCAACCTGCTCGGCCATTCCTTCGGCGGCGCGACGGTCCTGCAGTTCGTGGAGCTGATGGCCAACGGCAGCGCCGAGGAGCGCGAGGCGAGCGGCGAAAACGTGTCGGAGCTCTTCACCGGCGGCAAGGCCGACTGGATCTACTCCGTCACGACGCTGGCGGCGCCCCTGTGCGGCACCACGGCGTATGAGGTTCGCGCCGACATCGAGGTCGACCCGGACGCGACGCTCGACGAACACGCCGAGGTGGGCGTGCTCAACACCGCCAGCTACGCGCCCCGCGACCGGATCCCCGAGGACTGCGCGGAATACGACATGTACATCGACAACGCGATCCGCGTCAACGGCTCGTTCGAGGTGCTGCCGAACGTCTACTACTTCTCGATCCCGTGCAGCATGACCGTGCAGAATGAAAACGGCGATTACGTCCCGGTCGAGGACGGCATGGAGGTCCTCTTCCGCGCCAGCGCGTACCGCATGGGCGCGTACACCGGACAGACGCCGGGCGGCTTTGAGATCGGGCCGGAGTGGCGCGAGAACGACGGCCTCGTCAACACGATCAGCGCCAGAGCCCCCTGGGGCGCGCCGACCGTGGAATTCGACCCGGAGAGCGGCGCGGCGCAGCCGGGCGTGTGGAACGTCTTCCCGACCTACGACGGCGACCATATGTCCCTGCAGGGCGGCATGACGAAGAACAACAACATCCGTGGGTTGTACATCGACCTGATCCAGATGATCAACGATCTGTAACCTGCAGCGTTTCGCGTTCTGAGAGCTTCGCTTCGGCGGAGCTCTTTTCTGACGCCGAAAAGAGCCTGAAGCGGCGATAGCGGGCGATTTGGAGCGTTTTTTGACGAACTTGACAGCTTCCGAAATAACGGAAAACGCAGAGATCAGGCAGGGCGGACTTTCAGACCGCAAAAAAAGAACCCCGCAGTGGAGGGCACGCGGGATCCTTTTTTGGGAATTTATGAGGCGTTTGCACGCATACGACGGTGATCACGGATTCTGGAGGATTCCGGATCTGTATTCTTTATACCATGATACCCCTGCGCGCGGCAAGCACCGTTTTGGATCGATTTGTCACAATACGTTTATCTGCGGCCGAACAGCCGCTTTTTTTCATACGGCGCGCTCGATACGGACACGAGCGTGTAGCCCGTCTCGTCGATCGCCCGCCTGAGCGCGGCCTCGTCCGGCTGCGCCTCGGTCCGGAACGTCACCACGCCCTTGCCGCGGGACGCGCGGACCTTCTTCGCGTCGGGGAACGTCCGCCGGATCGTGTCGCTGATGTGCGCCTCGCACATCCCGCACATCATGCCGTCGATCTTCGCTGTGGTCTGATACATCCGATCGTCTCCTTTTGATTAGCTTATGCTAACTATAACGCGGATCGGCCGGATTTGCAAGAGGTTTCGCGGTTTTCGCGCAAAAAAACCGGCTCCGCGGGGGAGCCGACTGATCATTCAATTCTTCAGCGACTGCATGGGCGCGGGGATCCTGCCGCCCCGGTCGATGAACCGCTTCGGGCTGACGGGATTGACCGGCATGACCGGGCCGTATCCCAGCAGTCCGCCGAACTCCAGCATGTCGCCGACGGCCTTGCCCACCGCCGGGATCACGCGCACCGCCGTGGTCTTGCTGTTGACCATGCCGATGGCCGCCTCGTCCGCGATGATGGCCGACACGGTTTCGGGCGCGACGTCGCCGGGGATCACGATCATGTCGAGCCCCACGCTGCACACCGCCGTCATGGCCTCTAACTTCTCGAGCTTCAGGCAGCCGGCCTCCGCGGCCGCGATCATGCCCGCGTCCTCGCTGACCGGGATGAACGCGCCGGAAAGGCCGCCCACGTGGCTCGACGCCATCACGCCGCCCTTCTTGACCGCGTCGTTGAGCAGCGCCAGCGCAGCCGTGGTGCCGGGCGCGCCGCACATGTCGATGCCCATCTCCTCGATGATGTGGGCGACGGAATCGCCGACCGCCGGGGTGGGCGCCAGGGAAAGATCCACGATGCCGAAGGGCACGCCCAGTCTGCGCGACGCCTCGCTGCCGACGAGCTGTCCCATGCGCGTGATCTTGAACGCGGTGCGCTTGATGAGGTCCGCCACGCCGGTCAGGTCGAGCCCCTCGCTCTTGGCGAGCGCCGCGCGAACCACGCCGGGGCCGGAAACGCCCACGTTGATGACGCAGTCGGGCTCGCCGGCGCCGTGGAACGCGCCTGCCATGAAGGGGTTGTCCTCGGGCGCGTTGCAGAAGACGACCAGCTTCGCCGGGCCGATGCAGCCGCGGTCCGCCGTCCGCGCGGACGCGTCGCAGACGACCTGTCCCATCAGTCTGACGGCGTCCATATTGATGCCGGTCTTCGTGGAGCCGATATTGACGCTGGCGCAGACGTGCTCGGTCACGGCCAGCGCCTCGGGGATCGCCTCGATCAGCTCCCGGTCGCCGTGGGCAAAGCCCTTGTGCACCAGCGCGGAAAAGCCGCCCAGGAAGTTCACGCCGCAGGCGCGGGCGGCCTTCTCCAGCGTCACGGCCAGCTTGACGGCGTCCTTGTCGTCGGCGCTGGCCAGCAGCATCGCCGCCGGGGTGATGGAGATGCGCTTGTTGATGATCGGGATCCCGTACTCGCGCTCGATCTGATCGCCGGTGGCGACGAGATGCTCCGCGTAGCGCGTGATCTTGTCATAGACCTTGCGGCAGAGCGTGTCGATCTCGCTGTGGCTGCAGTCGAGCAGGGAGATCCCCATGGTGATGGTGCGGATATCCAGGTTTTCCTCCCGGATCATATTGATGGTCTCTAAGATATCTTTTGTCTGGATCATGGCTCAGATATTATGCATGGCGTTGAAGATGTCCTCGTGCATGACGCGGATCGACAGGCGCTTTTCCGCGCCCAGCGCGTCCAGCCGGTCGGCCAGACCCGTCAGCGGGATCGTCATTTCGGTGATGTCGATGAGCATCACCATGACGAACATATCCTGTAAGATCGACTGCGTCACGTCGGTGACGTTGATGTTGTATTTCGCGCATTCGCCGGAGACCGCGGCGAGGATGCCCACGGTGTCGCGGCCGATGACGGAGATCACGGCTCTCATAGATCTACCTCCTCAGATATTGACGCTCAGCAGCGTCAGCCCCAGCAGGGACTGGCCGATAAAATAGGTCCAGATGTTGACGCACTTGAGCGGATAATTCTGTTTCATTTTCTCCGGTCCGAAGATCAGCGCCGCGATGGTGAAGTCGCTGATGAAGAACAGGAACGCGCCGACCGCCGCGAACAGACCGCCGGTCAGATT